>NZ_JBIUVX010000008.1:0-117928 GCF_044743175.1 Pseudomonas sp. NPDC087690 | reverse complement strand
CCCCGTGGCTCTTGATCCACTTCGAATCCGGGTTTTGCCAGCGAACCGCTGATGTCGGTTTTGAGATTTTCAGGTGGGGAGACTGGCGGATCACGCCAGCGCGGCCCATTACATTCGTAAAACAAAGCCCACGGCACGCCGTGGGCTTTATTGGCAGTCAGTCAGGCAGCGCCTTACTGAGGCGATACTTCAGTTTTAGGCTTGCCGTTGTGCCACTCGTAGACCACGAATTTGAAGTCTTTGAGGTCGCCCTTGGCGTCGAAGCTCAGGTCGCCAGTCGGGGTCTTGAAGGTACCGGCGTGAATGGCTTCAGCCACTTTGGTCGCGTCTTCGGACTTGGCTGCCTTGATGCCTTCGGCAATCACTTCAACCGCCGAGTAGGACGGGAACACGAACGGACCGCTCGGGTCTTCTTTCTTCGCTTTGAAAGCATCGGCCAGGGCGATGTTGGCTGGATCCTGGTCGAAGGATTTCGGCAGGGTCACCAGCAGGCCTTCGGACGCATCCTTGGCGATCTGGGTGATCGAGTCGTTACCCACGCCTTCCGGACCCATGAACTTGGCTTTCAGGCCTTTTTCCTGGGCTTGACGCAGGATCAGACCCAGCTCCGGGTGGTAGCCGCCGTAGTAAACGAAGTCGACGTTGGCTTGCTTGAGCTTGGCGATGATGGCGGAGAAGTCTTTGTCGCCGGCGTTGACGCCTTCGAACACGGCAACCTTGGTGCCTTTCTTCTCGAGGGTCGATTTCACCGCGGTGGCGATGCCTTCACCGTATTGCTGCTTGTCGTGCAGCACGCCGACAATTTTCGGTTTCACGTGGTCGGCAATGTAGTTACCGGCGGCAGGGCCCTGGGCGCTGTCCAGACCGATGGTGCGGAAGACCATTTTGTAACCACGGGCGGTGATGTCCGGGCTGGTGGCAGCCGGGGTGATCATGATCACGCCTTCGTCTTCGTAGATGTCCGAAGCTGGCTGAGTGGAGCTGGAGCACAGGTGACCGACCACGAACTTGACGCCGTCGTTGACGACCTTGTTCGCAACGGCTACCGCTTGTTTCGGATCGCAGGCATCGTCGTATTCAACGGCTTCGAGTTTCTTGCCGTCGACGCCGCCCTTGGCGTTGATTTGCTCAATGGCCATTTTTGCGCCACTGAACTGCATGTCGCCGTACTGGGCTACTGGACCGGTTTTAGGGCCGGCGATACCGATTTTGATGGTGTCAGCTGCGAACGAATGGCTGGCAACCCCGGCCAGAACCATAGCGGCAAACAGTTTGGAAATCTGCTTAGTAGCCTTAGTCATAGTGCTCCACTCTTACTGTTGTAATTTTTTTGAGTTCTGGCGCCGTAGCAGCAGAACCGGGTCAGATATCTTTGCGATACCCTCCGGAAATGCCCCCGGCAACTGTACCGGTACAGTGTAGAGCGCCGGTTGTCAGCCTGGGAAGCGGGCGCCGAGGGGCAAAACTTGGGGGTGTCGCGTTTTTGAATGAAAAAGACAGAATTGCGGCGGGGCGTTCGTGGGCATATATCCCAATCAGCAGCATTCCTTGGCGTTCCTGCTCTTTTCGTTCGGTACAGCCATTTGCAACCGGGTTTTGCTGGCGGACCACCAACGTTATCATTCGCGTCGATTTCTTTTCCGGACAGCGCCCATGAATCAAGAACCTAGCACCCTCTATGCCAAGCTGCTTGGTGAAACCGCATCTATTACCTGGAAGGAGTTGGAGCCGTTCTTCGCCAAGGGTGCCCTATTGTGGGTCGACCCTGCGCTGGATCTGATCGCTGCCGCCGAGGCCGTGGCATCGGATGATGGCGAGAAAGTGGCTGCCTGGCTGGCCCAAGACAAAGTCGCCAAGCTGTCTGAAACGCGGGCGCTGGATCTTTTCGAGCGTGATCCGGCGTTGTGGGCGGTGGTGGTTTCACCGTGGATTCTGATCCAGGAAA
Organism: Pseudomonas sp. NPDC087690; assembly: GCF_044743175.1. Taxonomy (NCBI): domain Bacteria; kingdom Pseudomonadati; phylum Pseudomonadota; class Gammaproteobacteria; order Pseudomonadales; family Pseudomonadaceae; genus Pseudomonas; species Pseudomonas sp. NPDC087690. Next base: position 115,983 of record NZ_JBIUVX010000008.1, on the reverse strand, counting down.
GGGCGGTCGCTTCTGACGCTGCACCTTGATGGTGCGGCCGGTCGTCAGCGAAAAGTGTGTAGCGGAGTAGCGTGATGGCACGTTGCCGTAGAGAAACACCACAAGCGCGGGTGGCCTCACGGTGACGTAAACGTAACGGGAACAGTTTAGTAAGCAGCCTAACGGCTGCTTAATTGTTTCTGGATATGATCGTTCCCACGCTCCGCGTGGGAATGCATCAATGGACGCTCTGCGTCCGCATTGGGACGCAGAGCGTCCCGGGCTGCATTCCCACGCAGAGCGTGGGAACGATCGTGGGAGTGAGCCTGCTCGCGATTGCCGCGACTCGATCCTGGATCAGACCGAGAACGACTTGCCGGTATGGTTATTGAGGGAAATAACCTTGGTCTTGCCAATCCGGTGACGGTAAATCTCGCGCAAATACTTGATCGATTTCTTCACACAATCGCGCGACAGGCGAATGTCATTGATCGAGACAAACTTCTCTTTGTCGTTGATCAGCTCACGGTACTTCTTCTCGTACATCGGCTTGATCGCATACCAGTTGGTATCGAGGATCTTCGCCGGGTTCTCGAACTCGTTGAGCAGGTCGTCGATACGGTCTTCGTCGAACTCCTCGTTGATGATGAAATCGAGGATCGAGTTGTCCAGGGTCTCGTCAAAACGGTAAGGATTCTTCGCGAAGCAACGCTTGATGAACGCCACGATCAGGGTCAGGAAGTCGTCCGACAGGCACGGGCTCTTCGCAATCAGCGTGGTCAACGACAGGTTGGCCGAGGCGCCGATCACCAGCGCATAGCGCTTGAGCGTGGTGTTGGGGAACAGGCTGTTGAGGTGGGTCTTCAACCGGTTCAGGTCCATGTACGACAGTTTGTAGTCTTTCGGCAGCGAGACGATCGAGACCACCGACGAGCAGTTCTTGAAGAAGTGCAGGTCGTGCAGGGCGGCGGCGTCGTAGCCGGAATTCTTGTACTGCTCAAGCGAGGCGCGATAACGCTTGGACTCGATCGGCAACAGGCTGATGCCTTCGATCGCCTGCGTGACCTTGTTGAAGTGCGGCAGGTCGATCGAGCGGAAGAACAGATCATCGATGTTCAGACGCTGCGGCTCTTTATCGAACACCTTGAACTTGTCGCTGCTCGGCGGTGGCGTTTCCGGCACCACCGATTCGGCGTAAGCAATCGCCACCGGGCCGGCCAGACTCATGAACAGGTCGTTGGCGTCGAGGCGAATGGTTTCGCCGATGTCGATGCCGGCGCGGCGGAAGTAGTTCTGGTCGTAGTCAGTGGTGACTGCCTGCGCCGTCAGAATGTTGAAGATCTGCTGCGAGATGTACTGGTTGGCGTGCTTTTCCATCGCATTGACATCAATGTTCTGGATGTTGCCGTCATCGCTCTCTTCGGCGTAACGCATGATGTCGTTGGAGATCAGCATCATCGCGTTCCATGGGCGGATACGCCCCATGACGCTGGCTTCGCTGCTGTCTTCGTTGGCGAAGTTGTAGGAGAAATCCCATTCTTCCGACAGATACTTGCACAACAGGCGACCGGCGTTGATGTGCAGCGCCTCGGACATTTCGCTGCGATGATCGGAAATGTTCGGCAGCACGCAGATACCGCTGGTGAAGATCGGCTCGAACACGAACGAGTGGCCGCTCTTGCCGTCATGTTCGTCCATCGGCTTGGTGTCGAACGTCTTGTTCATGTACGAGTGCTGCTGGGCCAGACCGAATTCCGAGGCCATGCCGGAACCGGTACCGCCGCCGGCACTGAAGATCGAGAAGTACAGGCGCGACTGGTTGGCCTTGATGCCACAGCTGTCGATCAGGTACGAGTGGATCATTTTCCAGTCTGGGCTGGAGAAGCGCTGGGTGTCCTTGTTGAGGATGATCTTCGCCAGATACTGGCCGAGGATCGGCGCGTTACCGGCGCCACCGGCGTGGACTTCGGACAAGTCCATGATCTTCATTTTGCTGTAGTCGCGCAGGAAGCCGCTTTTTTCGCCCTTGCGCGAGAAGCGAATGCGCCCGGCGATGTCCTTGTCGAGGTCGCCGAGCATCACCAGCGGTTCGACCAGAAACACCGGTTTGGTCGATTTGTTCGGGCCGATGCGCAGGTTGTTCTTGATCCATTGGGCCGGGCTGTAGCCCTTGTCGGCCAGTCGGCGATCCGCCGGGCGATCTTCGTTGTTGAATTCGTTGAGGTAGAACTTGCGTGCGTTGTACACCAGTTCCGCGACATCGAGGGCGATGTTGGAGCCGCAACGACCGAGGCCGATCAGGCACACCGAGGGGAATTCCTGGTCGTTGTGCTGTTCGTTGTCGCCTTCCAGGTGCGGTGGGCGCGGGAACACCAGATCACGCAGGCCGTCGAGGTTGTCGAGGATGCGGTCGGTGTTGGTTTCGGTGAAGTACAGGTATTGCTGGGTCGACAGCGGGCGCGACGGGACCGATGGCTTCGACGATGACGGGCTGTTCGCGGCGGGGCTCAACGTCAGATCGGATACCGCTGGGGCGGGATTGTTTTTAGAAGTCATTGTGCGCCATATACCTGGACTGGGTCGGCTCGCAGGCCAAGTGCCTGCGAACCTCACGGAATAAGATCTCGCGTCTTTTTTGCGCGAATTGAGCCCGAGCATCAGGGTTTTGGCCTGACTGTCGCTGGGGGGAATCCTTTCCTGATCGTTGATGAATCGGCCATTATTCGGCGATCTTTAATCGAAAAGAGGCAAAATGATGTCAACGCTACCTTCGTTGGGGTTCGCCGGAATCGGTCTGATGGGGCTGCCCATGTGTCGGCGTCTGTTGGCCGCGGGTTACCCGCTGACCGTGTGGAATCGCAACCCGGCCAAGTGCGCGCCACTGGTCGATGCCGGTGCCCGGCAGGTGGCGACGGCCGCTGAACTGTGCGCACACGCTGACGTGGTGATGTTGTGTCTGGCCGATACGACGGTCGTGCGCGAAGTGGTGTTTGGCGCCGATGGCATTGCTGCCGGGGCAAAGCGCGGCCAGTTGCTGGTGGATTTTTCCAGCCTTGAGCCGACTGCTACTCGGGAGATGGCGACCGCGCTGGCGCAGAAAACGGGGATGAGCTGGCTGGACTCCCCGGTGTCCGGCGGTGTAGTCGGTGCCGAGGCGGGCAGCCTGGCAATCATGGTCGGTGGCGAGGTGGCAGACCTTGAGCGCGTGCGCCCGGTGTTGCTCAACCTCGGTCAGCGCGTCACGCACATGGGCGGCATCGGCGCCGGGCAAGTGACCAAGGCCTGCAACCAGATGATCGTCGCCTGCAATGCGCTAGTGATCGCCGAAGTGGTGGCGCTGGCCGAGCAGGCCGGTGTCGATGCCAGCCTGATCGCCGAAGCCTTGGCTGGCGGTTTCGCCGATTCGAAACCGTTGCAGATTCTCGCGCCGCAAATGGCCGAAAGCCGTTTCGAACCGATCAAATGGCACGTGCGCACGCTGCTCAAGGATCTCGATACCGCCGTGAAATTTTCCCGCGAACAAGGCTCGGCGACGCCGATCAGCGGATTGGCCGCACAATTGATGCGCCTGCATGGGGCGCAGGGCTTTTTGGCGCGGGATCCAGCGACACTGGTGCAAATGTACCGCGCGCCAGAATCAACGGATTGACCGCGTGTGAGTGTTTGCGCTGATTGATTTCTTCCAGTACCGGGCGCAGTTCGTCCAGCGGCACCGGGCGGCTGAGCAGGTAACCCTGAATGAAGTCGCAGCCCGAGCGTTCAAGGAATTCGTACTGTTCCAGGCTTTCCACGCCTTCGGTGACCACTTGCAAATGCAGGGTGTGCGCCATGACGATGATCGCCTGGACGATCTCCATGTCGGCGGTCGCCGTGGGAATGTCGAGGATGAACGAGCGGTCGATCTTCAAGGTGTTGAGCGGCAGGCGCTTGAGGTAAGCCAGCGACGAATAGCCGGTGCCGAAGTCGTCGATCGATAGCGATACGCCGAGCGCGCGGATCTGCCGCAGCAACACCAGGGTGTTGGCGATATTGCCCATCAGCGCATTCTCGGTGACTTCCAGTTCCAGCCGTTCCGGTGCCACTCCGGCAGTGCGCAAAGCATTTTCGATCTCGATGGCCAGCTCTTCGCGGCCAAGATTCAGCGGCGAGCAGTTCCAGGCGATTTTCAGTTCTTCGCAGCCATGGCGCGACAATTCACCCAGATCCTTGCAGGCCCGGCGCAGCACCCAGTTGTCCAGTTCGGCGATCAGGCCGTTGTTTTCGGCGATGGTGATAAAACGATCCGGGGTCAGCAAGCCGTGCAGCGGATGTTGCCAGCGGATCAGCGCTTCCAGTTTGGTGACACGGCCGGTTTTCAGTTCGAAGATCGGTTGGTAATAGAGCGTCAGACCGTTTTCTTCGCGTAGGGCATGGCGCAGTTCCTCTTCCAGTTGCAGCTCGAAGCTGGCGCGGGTCTTGAGGTTGGAACTGAAAAAGTGCAGGCCATTACGTCCCGCGCCTTTGGATTGATACAACGCCAGATCGGCGTGCTTTAGCAGTTCTTCGCAGGTGCTGCCATCTTCCGGAAACAGACTGATGCCGATACTGGTGGTCATCACCATGCGGCGTCCGGCCAACTCGATCGGCTCCTTCATTTTGAGCATGATGCGTTGGGCCATATTGCGGGCTTCTTCGCGGTCATGCAGGTTGATGAGGATGCAGAACTCGTCGCCGCCGAAACGCGCGACCACGTCTTCATGGCTGCGCACCGAGCCTTTGATGTGCTGGGCGATGACTTTGAGCAGTTCGTCACCGGCGTCATGGCCGAGGCTGTCGTTGATCCGCTTGAAGTGGTCGATGTCGAGAAACATCACCGCGAGCATGCCGCCTTCAGTGGACTTCTGGCAGAGCTTTTCAGCAAAGATCTGATTAAACCCTCGACGGTTGATCAGGTTGGTCAGGGCGTCGTAGTTGGCCGCTTGTTGCAGTGACATGCGCGCCTGATCGAGCTGGCTAAGCAGGGCGTTGACCCGGCGCAGATCCTCTTCTTTGTTCTGCAGTTTCTTGTCGGCCAGCGCCGCGCTGATCGCACTGCCAAGGATCAGCAAGGTAATCAGCGCGACCGTGAGGCCTAATTGCAGGTGGCTGGTTCCGGTGGCAATCGACGGCAGACTGTTTGCCGGCAAGACCAGGTTCAGCGCCGCCATCCCGGTGAAATGCATGCTGATGATCCCGGCACCGAGAATCAGCGCGGCGGTGTACTTGAGCATCTGATGAGACAAACCGCTGCCTTCGCGCAAGTAACCGGCCACCGACAATGCGGCGAAACTGGCGCCGATGGCAATCACCACCGACAGGCAGAACAGCAGCGGTTGGTAATAAGCGGTTGCGGCCGATTGCATTGCTGCCATGCCGACATAGTGCATGCCGGCAATGCCGAGGCCGATGACAATGGCGGTTTTCAGGTATTGAGTCAGGCTCGGTTGCGGCTCGCTCAACGTGTGCATTGCCAGCCAGGAGGCGAGCAGGGCGATCAGCAGGGAGAACAGGGTAATGGCGAGGTCGTACTGGATTTCGATCGGCGCCTGGAATGCCAGCATGCCGATGAAATGCATCGCCCAGATGCCGCCGGCCAGGCAGGTTGCGCCGATCCAGCGCCAGACGCGCTGCGAGCCGGGATCTTCCGCGTGGCCCACCCGTTCGGCCATGTCGAGGGTGGCAAAGCTTGCCGCGCAAGCGACCAGATAGGCCACCAGCACCAGCAAGGGATTATGAGTGCAATTGAGAATGACCTGCCCGCTCTCCGGCAGCTCGGTAACAAACTGCAAACCAAGCCACTCCATAGCATGCCCCGTCTTTGAAGTCGTCCTGACTGCGTGATGAACGCAGGCGAATGTCTGGAGTATAGAGGCGGTTTTCAGAGAGCAAGCGGTAGTGGCACATTGGCGCTAATGATTTCGTCATTAGCCTCATAGCGATTGGCGCTAAAGGCTCAAGCGCTCTGTTCGAAAGGGATTTGCGCCCAGTCCGGTTGCAGCGGCGGCAAGCCGAAGCGTGCACGAGCCTTGTCGCAATCGACATTCTGTTCGCCGTTTTCCCAAGACGATTCGAATTCACGACACGGGCTGGAGCGTTGTTCGTAAATCGAGCACTTCACCTCGCTGCCGACTTCACCGACCAATGCCGTGCAACGCGGCGATTTGCAGTCGGTACCGTTCATCGCCACCCGGCTCGGGCTGATCTGCGTGACCAGTTCATCAGGCACCGTACCACCGGAGGAAGCGCATTCACCCCAGAAAAAAGACACGCGAAAATGGGAACAGCAGGCACCGCAATTCAGACACGGACTGACTTCGGACATGGGCGAGGGTATCAAAGGGATTGATCGAAAGATCCGGACGGATCCGGCGGCCATTCTAGGCTTTGCCGCAGACTTGGGAAGGGGGGCGCGAAACTATTTTTTTGTGGCAAGGTTTTGCCGCAAAAGCCCCGGTTTTCGGGGGATCGCTGACTTATCAAAGGCTTACGTTTCGTTACAGTGCCATGGCCCGATATCAGGCAGACGAATGATCACAGACAGCTCCCGACGGGCTGACTAGATTGCAGGTTCCGGGCTCGGATGCGTTGGCAGTGAAGCCCTATAACAATAAAGAGACGGACCCATGCAGAACTCGACCCAAGCGGCGAATGCCTGGCGCATTCTGTTCCTGCTGTTCCTCGCCAACCTGTTCAATTTCTTCGACCGCACCATTCCGGCGATCATCATCGAGCCGATCCGCATGGAATGGCACCTCAGCGATTTCCAGTTGGGGATCGTCGGCACCGCGTTCACCATCGTTTATGCCATCGCCGGCCTGCCGCTGGGGCGCATGGCCGACACCGGTTCGCGCAGCAAACTGATGGGCTGGGGTCTGGCGACGTGGAGTGCACTGACGGCGGTCAACGGCCTGGTCGGCAGTTTCTGGAGTTTCCTGATCGTGCGCATGGGCATCGGCATCGGCGAAGCCAGTTATGCACCGGCGGCGAACTCATTGATCGGTGATTTGTTTCCGGCGCATCGTCGGGCGCGGGCCATGGGTATTTTCATGCTCGGTTTGCCGCTGGGCCTGTTGCTGGCGTTCTTCACCATTGGCTGGATGGTGAAGGCGTTCGACAGCTGGCGCGCGCCGTTCTTCATTGCGGCGGTGCCGGGGCTGATTCTGGCGATCTTCATGTTCTTCATTAAAGAACCGAAGCGCGGCGCGGCGGAAACCGTGCAGGTCTCGCAGGAAAAAGTCGACAAGCCGATCCGGCGGATTCTGGCCGTGCCGACCTTTCTGTGGCTGGTGATGGCCGGGTTGTGCTTCAACTTCGCCACCTATGCCTGCAACTCGTTTCTGGTGCCGATGCTGCAGCGCTATTTCCTCATGCCGTTGCAGGAGGCGGCAGTGGCCACGGGCGTGATTGTTGGCGTGACCGGGCTGGTCGGTTTGACCCTGGGCGGCTTGATCGCCGACAAGATTCACCAGCGCGTGGCCAACGGGCGGCTGTTGTTTGCCGCGTTCAGTCTGATCATTTCGACCCTGTGCACGGCGTGGGCCCTGCATTCCGGGCGCATTGAGATTGGTGTGTTTGTCGCGGTGTTCAGTGTTGGTTGGCTGTTTGCCTACAACTTTTATACCTGTGTTTATACGGCGATTCAGGATGTGGTCGAACCGCGTTTGCGGGCGACGGCGATGGCGTTGTTCTTTGCCGGGTTGTATTTGCTGGGTGGTGGTTTGGGGCCGGTGGTGGTCGGTGGCTTGTCGGATCATTTCGCGCACACGGCGATGCTGGCGGCGGGGGCTGAGCAGATGACCGAGGCGTTCAAAGCCGTCGGGCTGCATGACGCGATGTATTTGATTCCAGTGGCGCTGTTTTTGACCATGGTGTTTCTGTTTCTGGCGGCGCGGTGTTTTGTCCGGGATGCGCAGCGGATGAAGGAGGGGCTGGTTGCTGTGGTTGAGCCAGAAGTGGCTGCGGCGACTGCATAACCGCTATCGCGAGCAGGCTCACTCCTACAGGGGAACGCATTCCAACTGTAGGAGTGAGCCTGCTCGCGATAGGGCCCTTAGCATCGGCAAGTAAATAACAGGCAAACAACAAGGCCCGCATCACTGCGGGCCTTGTTGTTTTCAGCGCTGGAGCGGGGCGGTTTAGCCCGCCACCAACACCCGAATCGCTTCCAGACGCAACGCCGCCTTGTCCAGCATCGCCAGACCCTGCTCGCGCTGTTCACGCAACGCCACCAGTTCGCTGTCACGCACGGTCGGGTTGACCGCTTGCAACGCGGTCAGGCGCGCCAGTTCTTCGTCGGTGTCGGCCGCCAGACGGCGACGGGCCTCGGCCACGCGTTCGGCGTGACGCGGGGCAATCTTGTCCTCGCCGGCGTTGATCCGTGGCGTCAGCTGATCGCGCTGCGCCTGGATGAACTTGTTGGCGCTGGCACGCGGCACGCTTTCCAGTTGATCGTTCAGTGTTTCAAACGAGACGCGTGGCGACAGATCGTTACCATTGGCATCAAGCAGGCAGCGCAGGGCGGCCGGCGGCAGGTAACGGCCCAGTTGCAGCGAGCGCGGGGCAACCACTTCGCTGACGTAGAGCAATTCGAGCAGCACGGTGCCCGGTTTCAACGCCTTGTTCTTGATCAGCGCGACGGCGGTATTGCCCATCGAACCGGACAGCACCAGGTCCATGCCGCCCTGCACCATCGGGTGTTCCCAGGTGATGAACTGCATGTCTTCGCGCGACAGCGCCTGGTTGCGGTCGTAGGTAATGGTCACGCCTTCGTCGTCGCCCAGCGGGAAACTGGCGTCGAGCATCTTCTCGCTCGGCTTGAGGATCAGGGCGTTTTCCGAATGGTCTTCGCTGTCGATGCCGAACGCGTCGAACAGAGTTTCCATGTAGATCGGCAGGGCGAACTGATCGTCTTGCTCAAGGATGTCCTCGACCAGCGCTTCACCTTCGCCGGCGCCGCCGGAGTTGAGCTCCAGCAGACGGTCGCGACCAGTGTGCAACTCGGCTTCCAGACGCTCGCGCTCGCTGCGCGCTTCGTCGATCAGCGCTTGCCACTCACTGTCATCGGCTTCTTCGAGCAGCGGCAGCAGGCGTGGGCCGAACTGGTGCTGCAAGGCGTTGCCGGTCGGGCAGGTATTGAGGAACGCGTTCAGCGCTTCGTGGTACCACTGGAACAGGCGCTCTTGCGGGCTGGTTTCCAGGTACGGCACGTGCAGTTCGATGATGTGCTTCTGGCCGATCCGGTCGAGACGACCGATACGCTGCTCGAGCAAATCCGGGTGCGACGGCAGATCGAACAGCACCAAGTGGTGAGCGAACTGGAAGTTGCGACCTTCACTGCCGATTTCCGAGCAGATCAGCACTTGCGCGCCGAACTCTTCATCGGCGAAGTACGCGGCGGCGCGGTCACGCTCAAGGATGTTCATGCCTTCGTGGAACACCGTGGCCGGGATGCCGGAACGCACGCGCAGGGCGTCTTCCAGGTCCATCGCGGTTTCGGCGTGGGCGCAGATCACCAGCACTTTGGTGCGTTTGAGCATTTTCAACTGATCGATCAGCCATTCGACGCGCGGGTCGAATTTCCACCAGCGCTCTTCTTCGCTGGCGTCCGGCTGGGCCTGGAAGCTGACTTCCGGGTACAGCTCGGCATGTTCACCCAGCGGCAGTTCGAGGTATTCGTCCGGGCATGGCAGCGGGTACGGGTGCAGTTTGCGCTCCGGGAACCCCTGCACGGCGGCGCGGGTGTTACGGAACAGCACACGGCCGGTGCCGTGACGGTCAAGCAATTCGCGCACGAGGCGGGCGCTGGCTTCTGTGTCGCCATCGTTGACCGCAGTCAGCAGCGCTTCGCCTTCGTTGCCGAGGAAACCCTGAATGGTTTTGTGTGCCTTGGCCGAGAGACGGCCCTTGTCGAGCAGTTCCTGAACGGCTTCGGCCACCGGGCGATAGTTGTCGCTCTCGGCGCGGAAGGCGGCCAGGTCGTGGAAACGGTTTGGATCGAGCAGGCGCAGACGGGCGAAGTGGCTGTCCTGACCGAGTTGTTCCGGGGTGGCGGTGAGCAGCAGCACGCCCGGGATGGTTTCAGCCAGTTGCTCGACCAAGGTGTATTCCGGGCTGGCTTTTTCTTCGTGCCAGACCAGGTGGTGCGCTTCGTCGACCACCAGCAGATCCCAGCCGGCAGCGAACAGCGCGTCTTGCGCCTTCTCGTCGTCGACCAGCCATTCCAAGGCCACCAATGCAAGCTGGGTGTCTTCGAACGGGTTGCTGGCATCGCTCTCGATGAAGCGTTCTTCGTCGAACAGCGCGACCTGCAGGTTGAAGCGACGACGCATCTCCACCAGCCACTGGTGCTGGAGGTTTTCCGGAACGAGGATCAGCACGCGGTTGGCGCGGCCCGAGAGCAGTTGGCGATGGATCACCAGACCGGCCTCGATGGTTTTCCCCAGACCTACTTCGTCCGCCAGCAATACGCGTGGCGCGATACGGTCGGCGACTTCACGGGCGATGTGCAATTGGTGCGCGATCGGTTGCGCACGCACGCCACCCAGGCCCCAGAGCGAAGATTGCAACTGGCGGCTGGTGTGTTCGAGCGTGTTGTAACGCAGCGAAAACCACGCCAACGGATCGATCTGACCGGCGAACAGACGGTCGCTGGCCAGACGGAACTGAATGAAGTTCGACAGCTGGGTTTCCGGCAGGGTGACGGCTTCGTTCTGCCCGTTGAGACCGTGATAGACCATCAGCCCGTCGACATCGTCGACTTGCTGCACGGTCATCTTCCAGCCTTCGAAGTGGGTGATGCTGTCACCCGGCGAGAATCGCACGCGGGTAAGGGGCGCATTCCGTAGCGCGTACTGGCGGGTTTCGCCAGTGGCCGGGTAAAGCACGGTCAACAAGCGGCCGTCCTGTGCCAGAACGGTGCCTAAACCAAGCTCTGCTTCGCTGTCACTGATCCAGCGTTGCCCCGGTTGATACTGCTGCGCCATGCTGCCTGACTCCCACCTTGAAAAAGCGGGCTATCTTAACGGAATCAGGGCTTCAGGGCCAAAGATTACTGGGTAGGAGCTGCCGAAGGCTGCGATCTTTTGATCTTTGAGAACCCTTGAGGTTTGAGCTGTCTGATAAAGATCGCAGCCTGCGGCAGCTCCTACAGGTGCCAAGTGCGTCACAGATTTACGACGGATGGCTCAAGGCGCCTTTGCCGCAGCCGATAGCCTGCAGACAGGAGACCCTTTATATGTTGCCACCGATGCTCCCCCTGAGCGCTGTGCCGATCACTTCCCAGCAGGATCCGATCCGCCAGCGGCCGGACATTCCTCCGGTGGTGCCGGTGCAGGAAAGCTCCAACGAAAGTACGATCGATCTGCAAAAGCGCGATCCGGAAGAGGATCGACTGCTGGCGCGTGAGGAACAGCGCCGTCAGCAAGAGCGTGATCGTCGCCGTCGCGAAGCCGATGAAGACCCGGAAGAACATCTGGCCGTGCCGGGTACCGAGTTGAATGCCGACAACACTGTGCCGGTGGTGCCGCTGATGGAAGATCAGCCGCGTCAGGGCTTGTGGGTCGATATCGAGATCTGAGGCGTTTTACCGCGTGTGGCTAGCCGGCTGGTCAGCGCCGGCCTGAAGCTGCATTATTGGCGCAGTCCTGCCGGTGATTTTGGCAGTTGTGATTCTTTCAAGCGATGTTCCGAACGCCATGAGCCAAGACGACAAACTGATTGACCTCAGCACTGAACGCGCCAAGCGCGTGCATGACATTAAAGAGAAGCGCCTGAATGAGGTGCGCCAGGCTTTCGAGCAGGCGATGCCGTTGGGCAAAGCAAAGAAAAAGTCGAAGAACAAGCCGAAAAAGCGTTGATCTCCCCTGCATCCGTTGATGCAGGTCAGTTATTTTCCCTCCTTTATCTCCCTTCCTTGCTGGTATTGATCCCGGTCAATTTGTGCGTCTGTGTGTTTGGTAACTTAGGTCCATCGCAGCAGAGCAGGGGCCAGGAGGCCAATCATGTTTTTCGATAACGTGGTGTTTGCCGGGGTCCTGACTGTAGGGCTGATGGTTCTGTTTTTTGCAGGGTTTGGATTTTTTATCTGGAAGGATGCGAATAAGCGCAAGAAGTGATTCTTCTGGATTGATGAGCACGCAAGGCATTTTGGGGCGACTTCGGTTGCCCCTTTTTTTTTGTGTCTTGGCGGCCTTTGGGCCGACCAGGTTTGGGGTTGTTTTGTGTGAATATCCGTTGCTTCGGGTGTTGCTGATTTTGGTTCCGCCCTTACGGCGGGTCACTTTTTCCAGACGCCCGGAATGCCGGCCCAGAAAAAAGTAACCAAAAAGGCTTGCTCCTACGTGCGGCCCGCTCGCTGGGGCTCGGGGTTCCTTCGCTCCGGGATTGATCCGGGCGCAGCGCCTACGGTTTGCTTCGCTGCACCTCCTCTCGCTGTGTTTGGCTGCGCCAAACGGTCGCTGCGCTCCCACGCCCGGATCAATCCCTCCACTCAGCCTTCCGACGTCGCCCGTGGATCAAGATCAAGAGCAGGCGAGCTGACACTCGGCCTATTGAGTGGTGAAGAGCATGGGTGTTCGACTTTTGATTTGCGTTGTTGCTGCCCCTCACCCCAGCCCTCTCCCGGAGGGAGAGGGGGCCGATTTCTGGGCTTTTCAAGATCTGAGTTCAACGCGGTATCGCACGTCGGCGTACCTTCCCCAAACACCTCGGTCAGTCCCCTCTCCCTACGGGCGGTCCGACGTTTCGGGAGGGCTAGGGTGAGGGGCTCTTGCTTCAAAGCTTCAAAGCTTCAAAGTCTGAGTTCGGCTCGGTATTTCATGTCAGCGTAGCTCGCCCAAACACCTCGATCAGTTCCCTCTCCCTCTGGGAGAGGGCTAGGGTGAGGGGCTTTTGATCTGGCTTTGGCTTTGGTTTTTGATCTTTTGCCCCATCGGCAGGCCGAGCGTAGGTGTTCATCCGGGGGTAGGCGCGCAGCGCCGTGCGGCGTAGCCGCATACATCGAGAGGAGGTGCAGCGAAGCAAACCGTAGGCGATGCCCCCGGATGGACACCGTAGCGAGGGAACACTGAGCCTCAGCGAAGTGCCGTACGCCGGGGCAAGCCTTTTTGGTTACTTTTCGCTGGGCCGGCATTCCGGCGTCTGGAAAAGGTGACTCGCTGTAAGAGCGAAACCGCCAGCGGCAGCACCCGCAGCAACGGATATGCCCCCAATCCCAACCCCCCAAACACAAAAAAAGGCGCGATCCTCACGAATCGCGCCTTTCTCATGCACAGCTATCTATCAACTACCCAATGCCTTCGACGCCAGCCAGAACAACCCGGCCGACAGCGCAACAGTCGCCGGCAAGGTCAACACCCAAGCCAACAGAATGGTCCGCACCGTGCCACCCTGCAGGCCGCTCTTGTTGGCGACCATGGTGCCAGCCACGCCCGAAGACAGCACGTGAGTGGTCGACACCGGCAGGCTGAAGATGTTGGCCATACCGATAAGGCTGGCAGTAGTGATCTGCGCCGACATGCCCTGGGAATAGGTCATGCCTTGCTTGCCAATCTTCTCACCAATGGTCAGAACAACGCGCTTCCAGCCGACCATGGTGCCCAGGCCCAGAGCCAGTGCAACCGCCAGAATCACCCAGAACGGCGCGTATTCGGTGGTGGTGGTCAGGTCTTTGCGCAGCTTGTCGAGGTCAGCCTTTTCACGGGGTTCCAGGCCAGGCAGCTTGCCCACCTTCTTCGCGGTGTCGTCCAGGCACAGCAGGTAACGACGCACTTCGATGCGGCTATCGGACGACAGCGAATGGTAGTCCGCTACACCTTTGAGGGTGTGCAGCAGGGCGGAAATGGTCGGTTCGGTCTGCTGCGGGTTGCAGCGGAATTTCTCCGGCAGGTCGCCTTCCACGCTCTTGCCCAGGGCCAGGAATTCACCCAGCGAATCGGCGTTGCGCTGGTAGAACTGGCTCAGGTGCAGGGTCGCGTCGCGGGTGCGTTCGATCTGATAGGTGGTGCTGTTCAGGTCGAGCACGAACTGCGCCGGAACGATACCGATCAGCACCAGCATGATCAGGCCGATGCCTTTCTGGCCATCGTTGGAACCGTGTACGAAGCTCACGGCCATGGCCGAGATCACCAGGACCAGACGGTTCCAGAACGGTGGGTGCTTCTTGTCGTCGATCTTGCGACGCTGTTCCGGTGTCTTGTGCATCTTCGACAGCGGGCGCCACCATTTCAGGCCGATCAGGATCAGCGCGGCGATCAGGAAGCCGGCCATCGGCGAGAACACCAGCGAGGCGCCGATATCGATCGCTTTCTGCCAGTTCACGCCATCTGCCAACGGAATGTCGTTGATCAGGGCGTTGGCCAGGCCGACACCGAGGATCGAACCGATCAGCGTGTGCGAGCTGGACGCCGGGATACCGAAGTACCACGTGCCAAGGTTCCAGGCGATTGCCGCGGCGAGCAACGAGAACACCATCGCCAGACCATGGCCGGTGTTCACATTGATCAGCAGCTCAACCGGCAGCAAGTGGACAATGGCATACGCCACGCCAACGCCACCCAGCAGTACGCCGAGGAAATTGAACACACCGGAGAAGAACACCGCCAGGTGAGGCGGCATGGCTTTGGTGTAGATAACAGTGGCTACCGCGTTAGCGGTGTCATGAAATCCATTGATGAACTCGAAGGCGAGGACAAACGTCAGGGCGAGCAAGAGGCTCACAAGCACCCAAGCATCCAGTCCGCTGAATAAATCGATCATGAAGGTTTTCTGACCCGGTCGTAAGGGGGCGCGATTATGCCAGAAAAGACTGGAAATCGATGCCCTACCTGCTCGTCGGTAACAATCTTCTTCGATTTAATTTGTTGCAGCGCGTTAAAACCAAGCGTCACACAGGGTTTTTCAACCTGTTGATTTTATTGGGAAAGCGCTTTTTTTCAGGTCGCTTTTGCCGGCGCATTGGAGGCTCAAACGCTTGTCTGAAATATCTGTGAAACCTGTAGGAAGCTCCCCTTCACCCTGTAGGACGGGGAGATAGCCGCTGCCCGCGGGTAGCGGGCGCGCAAGGCAAGGTCTATACACCGCGCTTGTAACCGGTGCGCACGCTTGCCCCCGAAGAATTCAAGCAGCGGGGCTCATGGCTCTTCGGCTTTGAGTTCCTTTTCGATCTTTTCTATTTCCTGCTTGAACACCTGATCCTGAACGGTGGGGCGTTTACGCCACGCTTTGCGTTCTGGTTCGGGCTGGGCGGCGTAGGTGGTGACTTCCCCGCCGTAAACTTCCTTGTAACGTTGTTCCTGGCGCTCAAGTTCCGCGCGCAGTTCGTCTTTCGTCACAGTGCTACCTGTTTGATTTGAGTTGAATGTCTGGTGAAACGCACTGCAACAGATCGATTGAGCGACCCCGTCGAGTGCGCAACGCCTGTGCAGGCATTGGTGTCATCGACAGGGCGATCAAGACTTCCGTGTTACAGGCGGCTACGGCACCAGATTAAAACTGACGCAGCATCAGTTTCCTGTTTCAGCGAGCGTTGGCGTTGCATGAGTAATGAACGTCAGGCGCTGGCCGGGTCCGACAGCGATGGCATCGCGTCAGCGGGTGGCAACCTCGGTGATTAAAACAGGTTGTCACTGAGTGCATTATAGCGGTCGATTCGGGAATGACTATCTTTGCCAAGTTAAAAACGGTTCCGGATGTGTGATCGTTTTGTTACTCGCAACTTTTATTACTAGTTGAACTGCAAGCCGAGCGTTATTTACTGACCGATCTGTTTTTGGCGCCATTTAGTCGATCAACTAAGAAGGTTCAGTTTGCTGCTGAAGTTGCACAAGCGTCTCGGTTGTGCGGATTGCGGCGTAGGTTGCATTGCGATTATCGGTCTGCCGTTCGATAATCGCCCAATCTTGGCGTCCCAGCCCTTGTGCATCTGTTGGCCAGTCGCTTGTATAGCCATTGATCCGTGCGGTATCCGGAAATAAGGACAGGAAATGAACGATCAAATGCGCAACTCCTTCACCTCCGTGGCGCCACCGATTGTCGCCTCGCCAGCCAAGCGGATTCAGGCGCTGACGGGCGACCCGGATTTCATGACCTCGCTGGCCCGTGGTCTGGCCGTGGTCCAGGCCTTCCAGGAACGCAAACGTCATCTGACCATCGCGCAGATCAGCCACCGCACGGAAATTCCCCGCGCCGCCGTGCGCCGTTGCCTGCACACCCTGATCAAACTCGGCTACGCCACCACCGACGGCCGCACCTATTCATTGCTGCCGAAAGTGCTGACCCTCGGTCACGCCTACTTATCGTCAACGCCTCTGGCGGTGTCGGCGCAACCCTACCTCGACCGCATGAGCGAGCAATTGCACGAAGCCTGCAACATGGCCACGCTCGAGGGCGACGACATTCTCTACATCGCGCGTTCGGCAACCACGCAGCGGCTGATTTCGGTGGACCTGTCGGTGGGCGGGCGCCTGCCAGCGTACTGCACGTCGATGGGGCGGATTCTGCTGGCCGCGCTCGACGATACGTCGCTGCGTGAGTATCTCGATCACGCCGAACTGGTCGCCAAGACCAGCCGCACGATCCACACCCCTGACGCGTTGCTCGAATGCCTGCAGGAAGTGCGGCAGCAGGGCTGGTGCATCGTCGATCAGGAATTGGAGCAAGGTTTGCGCTCGATTGCTGTGCCGGTTTACGACGCCTCGGGCCAAGTCGTCGCGGCGCTCAACGTCAGTACCCACGCCGGTCGCGTCAGCCGTACCGAGCTGGAGCAGCGCTTCCTGCCGGGCCTGCTCAGTGCCAGCCGCGACCTCAGTGCGCAGTTGTTTGCCTGATGAAGCTGTTCGATAAACGCACAGTGTTGCGTTTATCGAATTGACGCTAAAACCCCCGGATCATTAATGTCGCGGCAGCGTCATCCGGCGCTGATGTGAATGAGCCCGCCGGACTGTCGACCCCCATAATAATGACAAGAGGCAACTCACCATGCGCACGCTCCCCGACTGTCTCCGCTCCAACCGCTGTTGCCGGGTTCGCCGCAACGCCTGATCCAGCTCTTCTATTCTTGTGACCGTGCCGCTCCTTGGCCGGCCGCCGTTCGACTGCGTTTTTTGCGTGGAATAAAAATAATGAACCAGCCTCAGTCCGCTGTGGGTAACTGCCTCGACGTGCAGACCTTCATCAATGCCCAACCGATCTCGCGCTATCAGTGGCGGGTGGTGATTCTGTGTTTCCTGATTGTCTTCCTCGATGGCCTCGACACCGCCGCGATGGGCTTCATTGCCCCGGCGCTGTCGCAGGATTGGGGCATCGACCGCGCCAGCCTCGGCCCGGTGATGAGTGCCGCGTTGATCGGCATGGTCTTCGGCGCACTGGGTTCCGGCCCGTTGGCTGACCGCTTCGGGCGAAAAGTCGTACTCGTCGGCGCCGTGGTTCTGTTCGGGGCCTTCAGTCTCGCGTCGGCGTACAGCACCAACGTCGAACAACTGCTGGTGCTGCGCTTCTTGACCGGCCTTGGCTTGGGCGCAGGGATGCCGAACGCAACCACGCTGCTTTCGGAATACACCCCGGAGCGCAAAAAGTCGCTGCTGGTGACCAGCATGTTCTGCGGTTTCAACCTCGGCATGGCCGGCGGCGGGTTCATTTCCGCCAAGCTGATCCCGGCGTTCGGCTGGCACAGCCTGCTGCTGATTGGCGGGATCCTGCCGCTGATCCTCGCGGTGGTGCTGCTGTTCTGGCTGCCGGAATCGGCGCGCTACCTGGTCGTGCGTAACCGTGGCACCGACAAGGTGCGCAAGACCCTGGCGCCGATTGATCCGGTCACCGTCGCTCAAGCCTCCAGTTTCAGCGTGCCTGAACAGAAGACCGTCAAGGCGCGCAACGTGTTTGCGGTGATCTTCTCCGGCACCTACAGCACCGGCACCTTGCTGCTGTGGCTGACCTATTTCATGGGCCTGGTGATCGTCTACCTGCTGACCAGTTGGCTGCCGACGCTGATGCGTGACAGCGGCGCGAGCATGGAGCAAGCCGCTTTCATTGGCGCATTGTTCCAGTTCGGCGGGGTTTTGAGCGCGGTGGCTGTGGGATGGGCAATGGACCGCTTCAATCCGCACAAGGTCATCGGCATTTTCTACCTGTTGGCCGGGGTGTTTGCCTACGCGGTAGGGCAGAGCCTTGGAAATATCACCTTGCTGGCAACCTTGGTGTTGGTGGCGGGGATGTGCGTGAACGGTGCGCAATCGGCGATGCCGTCACTGGCGGCGCGGTTTTATCCGACCCAAGGGCGGGCGACTGGTGTGTCGTGGATGCTGGGGATTGGCCGCTTTGGCGCGATTCTCGGGGCATGGATGGGCGCCACGTTGTTGGGCCTGGGCTGGAATTTCGAGCAGGTGCTGACGGCGTTGGTGATTCCGGCGGCATTGGCCACCACGGCGGTGGTGATCAAAGGCATGGTCAGTCATGCGGATGCGACCTGATATTTCGATGTAAAGCGAAAAGATCGCAGCCATCGGCAGCTCCTACATGTGAACGCGTAACCCTGTAGGAGCTGCCGAAGGCTGCGATCTTTTGCAGGCAACACGAACCGATAGGCTGACAACAATCTGTTCGATAAACGAACGCTCAGTCGATTATCGGATTGTTTGGCCAATTCCCCAGGCTTAATCTGCAGTGACTCCGGCGCTGAACCTCGCGCCTTTTTATCACTGGCGATTCATTACAAAAACAGGAGCCCGCTCCATGGCTGAGATCCTTTCGCTGCACGACGCGGTGAAGCAATTCGTCAACGACGGCGACACCGTCGCGCTCGAAGGCTTTACTCACTTGATCCCTACGGCTGCGGGTCATGAAATCATTCGTCAGGGCAAGAAAGATCTGACGCTGGTGCGGATGACGCCTGACCTGATCTACGACCAACTGATCGGTGCCGGTTGCGCACGCAAACTGATTTTCTCTTGGGGCGGCAACCCGGGCGTCGGTTCGCTGCATCGTCTGCGTGACGCGGTCGAGAAGCAATGGCCGCACGCGCTGGAAATCGAAGAACACAGCCACGCTGACCTGGCGAATGCCTACGTCGCCGGCGCTTCCGGACTGCCATTCGCGGTGCTGCGTGCCTACGCCGGTTCCGACCTGCCGAAGGTCAATCCGCTGATCAAAACCGTGACCTGCCCGTTTACCGGTGAAGTGTTGGCGGCGGTGCCGTCGGTGCGCCCGGACGTGACCGTGATCCACGCACAGAAAGCCGACCGCCAAGGCAACGTCCTGCTGTGGGGCATTCTCGGTGTGCAGAAAGAAGCCGCACTGGCCGCCAAGCGCTGCATCGTCACCGTCGAAGAAATCGTCGATGACCTCAAGGCACCGATGAACGCCTGTGTACTGCCGACCTGGGCCTTGAGCGCGGTCTGCCACGTGCCCGGTGGTGCACACCCGTCCTACGCCCACGGTTACACCGAGCGCGACAATCGTTTCTATCAGGCGTGGGATCCGATCGCCCGCGACCGTGAGACGTTTACCGCGTGGATCAACGAATACATCCATGGCTGCGCTGACTTCAGTGCGTTCCAGGCCAAGTTGGCCGCTGCTTCGGAGGCCAAGTAATGACTTACACCACCAATGAAATGATGACCGTCGCGGCGGCCCGTCGCCTGAAGAACGGCTCGGTATGCTTCGTCGGCATCGGCCTGCCGTCGAAAGCCGCCAACCTTGCGCGCCTGACCTCGTCGCCGGACGTGGTGCTGATCTATGAGTCGGGCCCGATTGGCGCCAAGCCAAGCGTGCTGCCGCTGTCGATCGGTGACGGTGAGCTGGCGGAAACCGCTGACACCGTCGTGCCGACCGGTGAGATTTTTCGCTACTGGTTGCAGGGCGGGCGCATCGACGTCGGTTTTCTCGGCGCCGCGCAGGTCGACCGTTTCGGCAACATCAACACCACCGTGGTTGGCGATTACTTCTCGCCAAAAGTGCGTCTGCCGGGTGCCGGTGGCGCGCCGGAGATTGCCGGTTCGGCGAAAAGCGTGTTGATCATCCTTAAACAGTCGGCGCGTTCGTTTGTCGACAAGCTCGATTTCATCACCTCGGTCGGTCATGGCGAGGGCGGCGATTCGCGCAAACGTCTGGGCCTGCCGGGCGCCGGGCCGGTTGGCATCATCACCGACCTGTGCATCATGGAACCGGAAGAAGGTACCCACGAATTCGTCGTCACCGCTTTGCATCCGGGCGTAACCCGCGAGCAAGTGGTCGCGGCCACCGGTTGGGCGATCCGTTTTGCCGAACATGTTGAAAACACCGCTGAACCGACTGAAGTCGAACTGACTGCACTGCGCGATCTTGAAGCGCGCACCGCCGCGGCCCACGGCCAGGCACCGGGAGAAGCATGATGCGTGAGGTTTATATTTGCGACGCGATTCGCACGCCGATCGGCCGTTTCGGCGGCGGATTGTCCGCCGTTCGCGCCGATGACCTGGCCGCGGTGCCGATCAAGGCCCTGATGGAGCGCAATCCATCGGTGGACTGGAACGCCATCGACGAAGTGTTCCTCGGCTGCGCCAACCAGGCCGGCGAAGACAACCGCAACGTCGCGCGTATGGCGCTGCTACTGGCCGGCCTGCCGGACAGCGTACCGGGCGTGACCCTCAATCGCCTCTGCGCTTCGGGCATGGACGCGATCGGCACTGCATTCCGTGCGATTGCCAGCGGTGAGATGGAGCTGGCGATTGCCGGCGGCGTCGAGTCGATGTCCCGCGCACCGTTCGTGATGGGCAAGGCTGACGCGGCGTTCTCGCGCAACATGAAGCTGGAAGACACCACCATCGGCTGGCGTTTCATCAACCCGTTGATGAAGGCGCAGTACGGCGTCGACGCGATGCCGCAGACTGCCGACAAAGTCGCCGACGACTATAAAGTCTCGCGCGAAGACCAAGACGCGTTTGCCTTGCGCAGTCAGCAACGTACCGCCGCCGCGCAGGCCGCCGGCTACTTCGCCGAAGAAATTGTTGAAGTGCGGATTGCCCACAAGAAGGGCGAAACCGTGGTCAGCCAGGACGAACATCCGCGTGCCGATACCACGATTGAAGCGTTGACCAAGTTGAAACCGGTCAACGGTCCGGATAAAACCGTCACCGCCGGCAATGCCTCCGGGGTCAACGACGGTGCTGCCGCACTGATTCTGGCGTCCGCCGAAGCGGTCAAAAAACATGGTCTGACCGCCCGCGCCAAAGTGCTCGGCATGGCCAGCGCCGGTGTAGCGCCGCGCGTGATGGGCATCGGCCCGGTGCCGGCGGTGCGCAAACTGATCGAGCGCCTGGGCGTCGCGGTCAGCGATTTCGACGTGATCGAACTCAACGAAGCGTTTGCCAGCCAAGGCTTGGCAGTGCTGCGTGAACTGGGGCTGGCGGACGACGCCGCGCAGGTCAACCCGAACGGCGGGGCGATTGCTCTTGGTCACCCGTTGGGCATGAGCGGTGCACGTCTGGTGCTGACCGCGCTGCATCAGTTGGAAAAGACCGGCGGCAAGAAAGGTCTGGCGACCATGTGCGTCGGTGTCGGCCAAGGTCTGGCCCTGGCCATCGAACGCGTCTGACGCCAGCCGTGACGAAAAAGAACAGAGGAAAGCGACATGTCTGACAAGCCTGGTTACCGTCGTCCGCAGGAAGGCACTCAGCCTGATTACCTGCACCCGACGTATCAATCCACCAACCTGCGCTCGCCGTCGAAGCCGTTGGTGTTTCTGCCGCACTCGCTGTCGGAAATCACCGGCCCGACCATCGGCGCTGAGCGTGTGGGCGACACCGATAATGACTTGACCGCCCAGCATGAAGGCGAGCCGCAGGGCGAACGCATCATCATTCACGGCCGCGTGCTCGACGAAAACGGTCTGCCGGTGCCGGGGATTCTGGTGGAGATCTGGCAGGCCAACGCCGCCGGTCGCTACAACCACAAACGCGACCTGCATGACGCGCCGCTGGACCCGAACTTCACCGGCACCGGCCGCACCGTCACCGACGCCGACGGCTGGTATCAGTTCCAGACCATCAAGCCCGGCGCCTACCCGTGGGGCAACCACCACAACGCCTGGCGTCCGGCGCACATCCACTTTTCGCTGTTCGGGCCGAGCATTCTCACCCGCTTGGTCACGCAAATGTATTTCCCGGGCGACCCGCTGCTGGCTTACGACCCGATCTACAACTGCGTGCCGGACACTTCGGCCAAGGAACGCCTGATCGCCAGTTTCGATCTGGAAAAAACCATTCCGTCCTACGCCCTCGGTTATCGCTGGGACATCGTGCTGCGCGGGCGTGAAGCCACGCCGATGGAGAAATAAGATGACGCTGACTGCGACCACGTCCCACACCGTCGGGCCGTACTACCACATCGGCCTGACCTGGCTGAACCGTGAAGATCTCACCGTTGAGCAGACCCTCGGCGAGCGCGTGGCGATCACCGGGCAGGTGGTGGATGGCAACGGCGATGTCGTCAACGACGCCATGCTTGAAGTCTGGCAGGCCAACGCCGCCGGTAAATACGACCACCCGGAAGACGAGCAGGAAAAACCGCTCGATCCGAACTTTGAAGGCTTTGGCCGTGTGCCGGTGGATGCTGAAGGGCGTTTCCGTTTCACCACGATCAAACCGGGTACGGTTGAAGGGCTGAAAGGTTCGACTCAGGCACCGCATCTGGTGGTGCTGGTGTTTGCCCGTGGCTTGGTCAAGCACTTGCTGACGCGGATCTACTTTGAAGGCGAGCCGGCGAATGTTGATGATCCGTTGCTCGAATGCGTACCGGCTGAACGTCGCCCGACCTTGCTGGCGAAGAAGGATGAATCGGGTGTTTACCAGTGGAATGTGATTCTGCAGGGCACTGATGCCGAGACGGTGTTCTTCGATTATTAAGATCAAAAGATCGCAGCCTGCGGCAGCTCCTACATGATCGTTCCCACGCTCTGCGTGGGAATGCCGCCATGGACGCTCCGCGTCCACCGTGACGCGGAGCGTCACAGGATGCGTTACCACGCGGAGCGTGGGAACGATCAACAGGAGAATGCAGACCCATGTAGGAGCTGCCGAAGGCTGCGATCTTTTGATGTTTCGCCTTGAGGAACGGGACTGTTGCAAAGTATGTCTAGACTCTCACTGTCCCTATCGAGTGAAAAACAATGACAACCACCACCTCCCATTACACCGGTGAAGAGCGCAGCAAGCGCATCTTTGCCATTGTCGGCGCCTCGTCCGGCAACCTCGTCGAATGGTTCGACTTCTACGTCTACGCCTTTTGCGCGATCTATTTCGCCCCGGCGTTTTTCCCCTCCGACAACCCCACGGTGCAACTGGTCAACACCGCTGGCGTGTTCGCCGCCGGCTTTCTGATGCGTCCAATCGGCGGCTGGATTTTCGGCCGTGTCGCCGACAAGCACGGGCGCAAGAACTCGATGCTCATCTCGATTCTGATGATGTGCTTCGGCTCGTTGCTGATCGCCTGTCTGCCAACCTATAAGGACATCGGCGTCTGGGCACCGGTCCTGCTGTTGTTCGCACGCTTGCTGCAAGGCCTGTCGGTCGGCGGTGAGTACGGCACCACCGCGACCTACATGAGCGAAGTCGCGCTCAAGGGCCAGCGTGGATTTTTCGCCTCGTTCCAGTACGTGACCCTGATCGGCGGGCAACTGCTGGCGGTGTCGCTGGTAGTGGTCCTGCAGCAGTTCCTCAGCGAAGAAGACCTGCGTGCCTACGGCTGGCGGATTCCGTTTGTGGTCGGTGCGGTGGCGGCGCTGATTTCGCTGTTCCTGCGCCGTTCGCTGAAAGAAACCACCAACAAGGAAACCCGCGCGCACAAGGACGCCGGCAGCATCGCCGCGCTGTTCCGCGATCACAAAGCCGCGTTCATCACCGTGCTCGGTTATACCGCCGGTGGCTCGCTGATTTTCTACACCTTCACCACGTACATGCAGAAGTACCTGGTGAACACCGCCGGCATGCACGCCAAGACCGCCAGCTACATCATGACCGGTGCGCTGTTCCTGTATATGTGCATGCAGCCACTGTTCGGCATGCTCGCCGACAAGATCGGTCGACGTAACTCGATGCTCTGGTTCGGCGCGCTCGGCACGCTGTTCACCGTACCGATTCTGTTGAGCCTGAAAAGCGTCAGCAGCCCGTTTCTGGCCTTTGTGTTGATCACCGTGGCGCTGGCGATTGTCAGTTTCTACACCTCGATCAGCGGCCTGGTGAAAGCCGAAATGTTCCCGCCGGAAGTCCGCGCGCTCGGCGTCGGTCTGGCCTATGCGGTGGCGAATGCGATCTTCGGCGGTTCGGCGGAATTCGTCGCGCTGAGCCTGAAGAACATCGGCATGGAAAACTCCTTCTACTGGTACGTGACGGCCATGATGGCGATCGCCTTCCTGTTCAGCCTGCGCCTGCCGAAACAGGCGGCGTATTTGCACCACGATCTCTAACCCGATGCGCGCGGGCCGTGATGGCCCGCGCCGGCAAGGACTTTTATGACTCAGCGACCGGGCAATCAATTGTTCGATGCCTACTTCACTGCCCGCGATATGCGCGAGGTGTTCTGCGATCAGGGCCGCGTGCAGGCGATGCTCGACTTCGAAGCGGCGCTGGCTCGGGCCGAAGCGCGGGTCGGGTTGATTCCTGCCTCTGCGCTGGCACCGATTGCGGCGGCGTGCAGCGCTGGTCTGTATGACTTCGCGGCACTGGGCGAGGCGATTGCCACGGCCGGCAATTCGGCGATTCCGTTGGTCAAAGCGTTGGGCAAGCAGATTGCCGCGACCAGTGCCGAAGCCGAGCGTTATGTGCATTTGGGCGCGACCAGTCAGGACGTGATGGATTCCGGGCTGGTGCTGCAATTGCGTCAGGCGCTGGAATTGATTGAAAGCGATCTGGCGCAACTGGCTGACTCTCTCGCTGTTCAAGCACAACGCCATGCAGCGACACCGCTGGCCGGACGCACTTGGCTGCAACACGCGACGCCCGTGACCCTCGGCATGAAAATCGCCGGATGGCTGGGCGCTGTGACTCGCAGCCGTCAGCGCTTGCGCGAACTCAAGCCGCGTCTGCTGGTGCTGCAATTCGGCGGCGCCTCCGGCACCCTCGCGGCGCTGGGCGAACAGGCGCTGCCGATTGCCGAAGCGCTGGCCGAAGAACTGCAACTGACCTTGCCGGAACAACCGTGGCACACCCAGCGCGATCGTGTGGTGGAGTTCGGCGCGGTGCTCGGTTTGATCGCCGGCAGCCTCGGCAAGTTCGGCCGCGACATCAGCCTGTTGATGCAGACTGAAGCGGCTGAGGTGTTTGAGCCATCGGCGCCGGGCAAAGGCGGTTCGTCGACCATGCCGCACAAACGCAATCCGGTCGGTGCTGCGGTGTTGATCGGCGCAGCGACGCGCGTGCCAGGTCTGGTCTCGACGTTGTTCAGCGCGATGCCGCAGGAACACGAACGCAGTCTCGGTTTGTGGCATGCCGAGTGGGAAACCCTGCCGGAAATCTGCTGCCTGGTGTCGGGTTCGCTGCAACAGGCGAAATTGCTCGCTGAGGGTCTGGAAGTCGACGCTGAGCGCATGGCGCACAACCTCGAACTGACCCAAGGGCTGGTGCTCGCCGAAGCCGTGAGCATCGTCCTCGCCCAGCGTGTCGGCCGCGACACTGCGCATCACTTGCTTGAGCAATGCTGCAAACGCGCGGTGGCCGAACAGCGCCATTTGCGCGCCGTACTCGGTGACGAACCGAAGGTCAACGCTGAGCTGAGCAGCGCTGAACTGGATCATCTTTTGAACCCCGCTCATTACCTCGGTCAGGCGAAAACCTGGGTCGAGCGCGCGGTGGCCGAACACAACGCATTGTCTGACTGAAAGGAGAGGGCTGTGGCTTTCGTTCAACTCGCCGATGGCGAACTGCACTATCAAATCGAGGGCCCGGTCGATGCGCCGGTGCTGGTACTGTCCAACTCGCTGGGCACTGATCTGCACATGTGGGACGCGCAGATGCCAGCGTTCACCGAGCATTTTCGCGTGCTGCGTTTCGACACCCGTGGCCACGGCAAATCGCTGGTGACGCCGGGGCCTTACAGCATCGAGCAACTGGGTTATGACGTGCTCGGTTTGCTGGATGCACTGCACATCGAGCGCGCGCATTTCTGCGGATTGTCGATGGGCGGCCTGATCGGCCAGTGGCTGGGGATCAACGCCGGGCATCGTCTGCACAAGCTGATCGTCTGCAACACGGCAGCAAAAATCGGCGATCCGTCGGTGTGGAATCCACGCATCGAAACCGTACTGCGTGACGGCGCGGCGGCGATGGTTGCCCTGCGTGATGCGTCGATCGCCCGCTGGTTTACCCCTGATTTTTCCGCTGCACATCCGGCCGCAGCCAAGCAGATCACCGACATGCTCGCGGCCACTTCGCCTGAGGGTTACGCGGCCAATTGCGCGGCGGTGCGTGATGCCGATTTCCGCGAGCAACTGGCTTCGATCAACGTGCCGTTGCTGGTGATTGCCGGCACCGAAGATGCGGTGACGCCGCCGGCCGGTGGGCATTTCATTCAGGAGCATGTACGCGGTGCCGAGTACGCCGAGTTCTATGCGGCGCACCTGTCCAACGTGCAGGCTGACGCGGATTTCAGTGATCGTGTGTTGGCGTTTTTGCAGGCTAAGTGAGGAAGTTTTTGTGGACGAGAAACAACGTTACGACGACGGCATGCAAGTGCGCCGCGCGGTGCTCGGTGATGCGCATGTCGATCGCAGCCTGACCACGCTGACCGAGTTCAACTCGGAGTTCCAGGAGATGATCACCCGGCATGCCTGGGGCGATATCTGGACACGTCCGGGCTTGCCTCGGCACACGCGCAGCCTGATCACTATCGCGATGCTGATTGGCATGAACCGCGAAGGTGAGCTGAAACTGCACCTGCGTGCGGCGGCCAATAATGGTGTGAGCCGGGGCGAGATCAAGGAAGTGATCATGCAGAGTGCGATTTATTGCGGGATACCGGCGGCGAATGCGACGTTTCATTTGGCTGAATCGGTTTGGGATGAGCTAGGAGTCGAATCCCGGGAATAGTCGTTGGCCGGGCTGACGCCATCGCGAGCAGGCTCACTCCTACATTTGGAATGCGTTCCCCTTTAGGAGTGAGCCTGCTCGCGATAGCGATAGTGGCCGCGACAAATCAGACGGTGGCCACAATAAATATCCGCTTGAACGCAAACAACGTATGCCCATCGCTCTCCTGCGGATAATGCTTATGCACGCGCATCAGATAGTGATAAATAAACCGCGCCTGTTCCGCAGAATTCAGCGCCTGCATCACCGGCCGTAGCGCCGAAACCTTCACCCAGTCGTACACCGGTGATTTGCCGTCGACTACCTGCAATTGCTCGGTCTCCCAGATATCCAGCGACGAGGTCAGCGGCGCGAGCAAGCGGTAGTAATCTTCCAGCGCCAACAACGGCCGCGCCGCCATGCGCTGACGCAGCTCAGGGGTGCCCATCGGCGTGCCACCGGGGCCGCCGTTTTCGAGGGTGTCGAGCATCAGCCGATACCACAGCGCATCGCGCCAGTCCGGCATGTGCGCCGCCAGACAACCGCCGGGATTCAGATAACCGAGCAGGTGCGGCAGCAGCGTTTCATGGCCATCGATAAAGTGCAGCACGGCGGCGGCGAGCAGTAGATCTGCCGGTTGCTCCGGTTGCCAGTCGAGCAGATCGCACTGTTTCCACAACGCTTTGACCGGCAGACAGCGCGCTTCGGCGAGCATCTGTGCCGAGCTATCGATCCCCTGCAACTGCGCGCGCGGCCAGCGTTTGGCCAACAATTGCGTAGCAATGCCGGTGCCGCAGCCAAGGTCGTAAATGCGTTGCGGGTTCGGCAGGTCCACACGGTCAAGCAGTTCATGGACCGGTCGTTGCCTGAGACGGGAAAACTGCTGGTACGCCTTGGCGTCCCAGTCGGGTGTTGCAAGACGAGAGATCATTGAGGTGGTCCTCCGGTGATCGTTGGTGTCTTCCGATGACAACCTGGCTCCCAGCTTGAGGACCGACTACGACGACGGAAGCGGAAAGGTGAAGCACCTGAGTCCTTCAGGTTTTGTCACTTTACCTGCCGACCGGCAAAGTGCCACTTCTCCTGACCAATGGCACAAATCCAATGTAGGAGCTGCCGAAGGCTGCGATCTGTTGATCTTAAAAACAAGATCAAGAGATCGCAGCCTTCGGCAGCTCCTACAGTTTTGATCGGTGATTAGAGGAGGCTGATCGGGTAGCTGACGATCAAGCGGTTCTCGTCGAACTCGTTGTTGCTGAAATCCCGGCGCATGGTCGAGTTGCGCCATCTGACGTTGAGATCCTTCAATGCGCCGCTCTGCACGGTGTAGCCCAGTTCCGATTCGCGGCCCCATTCCTTGCCGTCGGTGATCGTCCCGGTGTGCACATTGTCGCCGCTGATATAGCGGTTCATCAGGGTCAGGCCGGGGATGCCCAGTGCCACGAAGTTGTAGTCATGGCGCACTTGCCAGGAGCGTTCCTGCGCATTGTCATAACTGGCGTTGTAACTGTCGTTGGCCAGGGTGCCGCCGCTGGTGCCGTTGACGCGCATCCAGGCGCTGTCGCCGGTGAGCTTCTGCAGGCCGACATAGAAGGTGTTGCCGCCGTACTTCGCCGAGAACATGCCCGACCAGGTCTTGTTGTCGAGATCGCCGGCGCGGGCGCTGCCATCGTCCTTGCCGTAGAAGAAGCCAAGGTTGGCGCCGAGGGTCCAGTCGCCCAGTGGTTGGCTGTGGATCAGGTTGACGTATTGCTGGCTGTAGATGTCTTTGAGTTCAGCGTTCCACAAACCGATCTGCGTGCGTTTTTCGTTGAAAACATACTCACCGCCTTGAAAGTTGAATCGATCAGAGGTGAACGCCGCTTTGCCGGTCATCGACATGTCGCTCATGCTGCTGTCGTCGCGCGGGCTGTTGGCGCGGAACTGGCCGCCGTAGAGGGTCAGGCCGTCGATTTCCTTCGAGGTGATCTGCCCGCCACGGAAGGTTTGCGGCAGCGAGCGACCATCGTCTGAACGCAGGATCGGCAGCACCGGCATCCACTCGCCGACTTTCACTTCGGTCTGGGAAAGCCTGGCTTTGAAGGCGACGTTGGTGCGGCCGAAGTTGTCCGCCGGGCGACCGTCGTGATCCAGCGGCAGCAACTGCGTGCCACCCGTGCCTTTGCCGCCATCGAGTTTCACCGAATACAGGCCGAGCACGTCCATGCCGAAACCGACGGTGCCTTGGGTGAAGCCGGACTTGGCGTCGAGGATGAAGCTCTGCGTCCACTCTTCGGCCTTGCCCTGAGCTTTGGTCGGGTTGGTGAAATTGCGGTTGATGTAGAAGTTGCGCAGGTTGAGGTTGACCTTGGCGCCTTCGACGAAACCGGCTTCTTCAGCCGCAGCGGGAAGGGCTGCACCGGCCAGGGCCAGGGCGATCAGGCCAGGAAATGCATAAGGCGCAGGGGAGGTGGTCATGGGCTCGGGTCTCTCTTGTTTTTTTAGGGCGAACGGGGGCGCTGCGGCCGTTTTTTACGGTGCAGAAATGCATGGATTCAGGGAATGAAGCGGCGGCGATCAGCCGGATGGAGCAGGGCGCGGGAGCATGTGGCGAACCTGTTGTTATTGGTTTTGTGGCTCGAATGGTGCGGGGGGCGGTGGTGGAGATTCAATCGGCGGAAGCGGGTTTTGGGCGATTATCGAACGCAAGATTTGGTCGGTGTATTGGGTGAATGTGAGGGCGTCATCGCTGGCAAGCCAGCTCCCACAGGTTTTTGTGTCGTTCACAATGTTGGGTACACCACAGAACATTGTGGGAGCTGGCTTGCCAGCGATGGGGCCAGTCCAGACACCACAACTTTCTCAGACACAACAAAAAGCCCACCAATCGGTGGGCTCCTTGTATTCAGCCGATGATGATCAGAACAACTTCATCTTCGGCGCTTCTTCTTTCAGCGGTTCGTTCTGCGCGGTCTGCGCATTCCAGCCACCACCCAGGGCCTTGTACAGGTTGACCGCACTGGTCAGCTGCGCGAGGCGGTCGGTGATCAGCGCTTGTTGCGCGCTGAACAGCTGACGCTGGGCATCGAGGAAGGTCAGGTTGCTGTCGACGCCGATGCGGTAGCGACGTTCGGCCAAACGGTAGTAATCCTGGTTGGCCTGAACGAAGTCACGCTGCGCTTGCAGCTGTTCGGTGTAGGTCTGGCGTGCGGCCAGGCCGTCGGCGACTTCCTGGAAGGCCGTCTGAATGGACTTCTCGTAGTTCGCCACGCCAATGTCCTTCTGGATCTTGGCGGCGTCGAGGCTGGCGCGCAGGCTGCCGGCGTTGAAGATCGGCAGGTTGATCTGCGGCTGGAACAGCCACGTCCCCGAACCACCCTTGAACAGACCGGACAGGTCCGGGCTCAGGCTGCCCGCGTTGGCGGTCAGGCTGATGCTCGGGAAGAACGCCGCACGGGCCGCGCCGATGTTGGCATTGGCCGCTTTCAGGTTGTACTCGGCTTGCAGGATGTCCGGACGACGTTGCAGCAAGTCCGAAGGCAGACCCGGCGGTACATCGCTGAGCAGGTCATCCGACAGCGGTTTGGCCGCTTGCAGATTGGCCGGGATACCGGTGCCGAGCAGCAGCGTCAGGCTGTTTTCGTCCTGTGCGACCTGACGGGTGTAACGCGCCAGTTGTGCACGGGCGTTCTCGACCGAGGTGCGCGACTGCGCCAGATCCAGCGCCGAAGCCACACCGACTTCGTTGCTGCGGCTGGTCAGCTTGTAGCTTTCTTCGAAGGCACCGAGGGTGTCTTGCGTCAGCTTGAGCAGTTCCTTGTCCGCTTGCCAGGTCAGGTAAGCATTGGCGACGCTGGCGACCAGACTGATCTGGGTGCTGCGGCGTGCTTCTTCAGTGGCGAAGTATTGTTGCAAGGCCTGCTCGCTCAGGCTGCGCACCCGACCGAACAGGTCGAGTTCGTAGGCGCTGATGCCGACGGTGGCGGAATACGAACTGCTGATCATCGAGTCGCCCGTCGTCGACGCGCGAGCCGGCAGACGTTGACGGCTGCCGCTGGCATTGGCCGAAACGGCCGGGAACAGGTCGGCACGCTGGATGCGGTATTGAGCCGCGTAAGCATCGATGTTCAGCGCCGCGACACGCAGGTCACGGTTGTTTTCCAGCGAAACCTGGATCAGCTGTTGCAGCGCCGGGTCATGGAAAAACTGCTTCCAGCCCTGCTCGGCAGCGGCCTGCGCCGGAGCCTGGGCCGGCGAATACGCCGGCCCCTGTGGGTACTGACCTGCGACCGGAGCCTCAGGCTGCTGATAGTCAGGTATCAGCGAGCAACCGCTCAGCACGAAGGCGGCGACTGCGATGGAGAGTAGCGACTTGCTCATTGGCCAGCCTCTTTAGGAGTTTCAGTAGTCTCATCCTCGTCAGCGATCTTACGCTGGCCGATGGACGAAACCGTAACGAAGAACAGTGGGACCCAGAAGATCGCCAGGATCGTGGCCGTGAGCATACCGCCAATCACACCCGTACCGATCGCATGTTGACTGCCTGAACCGGCGCCAGTGGAGATCGCCAGCGGTACAACACCGAGGACGAAGGCCAGCGAGGTCATGATGATCGGGCGCAGACGCATGCGGCAGGCTTCGATCGCCGCATCACGCAGGCTACGCCCTTGTTCATGCAATTCTTTGGCGAACTCGACGATCAGAATGGCGTTTTTAGCCGCCAGACCAATGGTCGTCAACAGGCCCACCTGGAAGTACACGTCGTTGGACAGACCGCGCAGGCTGGTGGCCAGCAGCGCACCGATGATCCCCAGCGGCACCACGAGCATAACCGCGATCGGAATCGACCAGCTCTCGTACAGCGCCGCCAGACACAGGAACACCATCAGCAGCGACAAGGCGTACAGCGCGGGCGCTTGCGAACCCGACAGACGTTCCTCATAGGACAGACCGGTCCAGGAGATACCGACACCCGCCGGCAGCTTCTTGGCAATCGCTTCGACTTCGGCCATCGCATCACCGGTGGAGTAACCCGGCGCCGGAGAACCGAGGATCTCCATCGCTTCCACACCGTTGTAACGCGCCAGTTTCGGCGAACCGTAGATCCACTCGCCTTTGGCGAAGGCGGAGAACGGCACCATGGTCCCGGCGTTGTTGCGCACGTACCATTTCTTCAAGTCTTCAGGGCTCATGCGAGCACCGGCCTGACCTTGCACGTAGACCTTCTTCACACGACCGCGATCGATGAAGTCGTTGACGTAGCTACTACCGAAGGAGATCGACAGCGTGCTGTTGATGTCGGTGAGGCTCAAGCCAAGGGCCTGGGCTTTCTCGTCGTCGATTTCCAGGTGGTATTGCGGTTCATCGTTCAGGCCGTTCGGACGCACCTGATAGAGCACTTTGCTCTGCGCGGCGAGGCCGAGGAACTGGTTACGCGCTTCCATCAGTTTGTCGTGACCGATACCGGCGCGGTCTTGCAGGAACACGTCGAAACCGGTGGCGTTACCCAACTCCAGTACCGCAGGCGGGGCGAACGCGAACACCATGGCATCGCGGAAAGTGAAGAAGTGTTGCTGGGCACGTTGGGCCAGGGCAAACACGCTGTTGTCCGCGTTACGCTCGTCCCACGGCTTGAGCATGATGAACGCCAGGCCAGAGCTCTGACCGCGACCGGCGAAGTTGAAGCCGTTCACGGTGAACACCGAGGACACTGCGCCTGCTTCTTTATCCAGCAGGTAGCTGCGCATTTCGTCGATCACCACCTGAGTACGCTCGGCACTCGAACCGGCCGGGGTCTGCACCTGGGCGAACAGTACGCCTTGGTCTTCTTCCGGCAGGAACGCGGTTGGGATGCGGGTGAACAGCCAGATCATGCCGACCACGATCAGCAGATAAGCCAGCAGGTATGGCGCTTTGCGCGACAGCATGTTGCCGACACCGCGCTCGTAGCTCTGCACACCACGGTCGAAATTGCGGTTGAACCAGCCGAAGAAACCCTTCTTCGGCGTGCCATGCTCGCCTTTCGGAATCGCCTTGAGCATGGTCGCGCACAGCGCCGGGGTGAAGATCAGCGCGACCAGTACCGACAGGGCCATGGCCGACACGATGGTGATCGAGAACTGCTTGTAGATCACACCGGTGGAACCGCTGAAGAACGCCATCGGCAGCAATACCGCCGACAGCACCAGCGCGATACCGACCAGTGCACCCTGGATCTGGCCCATGGACTTCTTGGTCGCTTCCTTCGGTGACAAGCCTTCTTCGCTCATCACCCGCTCGACGTTTTCCACCACGACGATGGCGTCGTCCACCAGCAAGCCGATGGCCAGCACCATACCGAACATGGTCAGGGTGTTGATGCTGAAACCGAACGCCGCGAGGATGCCGAATGTACCGAGCAATACCACCGGCACGGTCATCGTAGTGATGACGGTGGCGCGGAAGTTCTGCAGGAACAGGAACATCACCAGGAACACCAGCACGATCGCTTCGACCAGGGTTTCAACCACACCTTTGATCGACTCGGTCACCACAGGAGTGGTGTCGTACGGGAATACCACTTCCATGCCTTCCGGGAAGAACGGCTTGAGGTCGTCAATCGTCTTGCGCAGCGCTTTGGCGGTGTCGAGGGCGTTGGCACCGTTGGCCAGTTTTACCGCCAGACCAGAGGCCGGGCTGCCGTTGAACTGCGCAGAAATGCTCGAGTTTTCACCGCCCAGACCGACGTCAGCGACGTCGCCGACACGCACTTGCGAGCCGTCCTGGTTAACCTTCAGCAGAATCGCCTTGAACTGCTCGGCAGTCTGCAGACGGGTCTTGCCGATGATCGTCGCGTTCAGTTGCTGGCCCGGCAATGCCGGCAAGCCGCCGAGTTGACCGGAAGACACCTGGACGTTCTGTGCCGAGATCGCGGTGCTGACATCGCCCGGGGTCAAGTTGTACTTGTTCAACTTGGCCGGGTCGAGCCAGATGCGCATCGCGTACTGGGCACCGAAGACCTGGAAGTCACCGACACCGGCGGTCCGCGAGATCGGATCCTGCATGTTCGACACGATGTAGTTGGACAGGTCGTCCTTGGTCATGCTGCCGTCACGCGATACCACACCGATAACCAGGAGGAAGTTTTTCACTGCCTTGGTCACGCGGATACCTTGTTGCTGCACTTCCTGCGGCAACAGCGGGGTAGCGAGGTTCAGTTTGTTCTGAACCTGTACCTGCGCGGTGTCGGAGTTGGTGCCTTGCTCGAAGGTCGCGGTGATGGTCATGCTGCCGTCGGAGTTACTTTCCGACGACACATAACGCAGGTTGTCGATACCGTTGAGCTGCTGCTCGATCACCTGGACCACGGTGTCCTGCACGGTTTGCGCCGAAGCGCCCGGGTAGGTCACGGAGATCGCAATGGCCGGCGGCGCAATGCTCGGGTACTGGTTGATCGGCAGTTTCAGGATCGAAAGTGCCCCGACCAGCATGATCACCAGGGCAATTACCCAGGCGAAAATCGGACGGTCGATGAAGAATTTTGACATGAATTACTCCCCTTTGCCGCCGGCGGCTTTGTCAGCTGCCTGAGCGGGGGCCGGGTTCTTGTTGCCGACATTGGTGGCTTCGGACGGGTTGACCTGAACACCCGGGCGCACGTACTGCAGCCCTTCGGTGATCAAGCGATCGCCCGCTTTCAAGCCGTCTTCGATCAGCCACTGGCTGCCAACGGTGCGGCTGGCCTTGAGCTGACGCAGTTCGACCTTGTTGTCGGCGCCGACGACCAGTGCGGTCGGGGTGCCTTTGAGGTCACGGGTCACGCCTTGTTGCGGCGCCAGAATGGCGGCGGCGTTGACACCGGCCTGCAACTGGGCGCGGACGAACATGCCTGGCAGCAGGGTGTGATCCGGGTTCGGGAACACCGCGCGCAAGGTCACGGAACCGGTAGTCGGGTCGACCGTGACTTCGGAGAATTCCAGCTTACCGTCGAGCTTGTACTGGCTGCCGTCTTCCAGCGTCAGTTTGACCGCTGCGGCGGTATCGCCGGACTTCTGCAGGCGACCGCTTTCCAGCTCACGACGCAGTTCCAGCAATTCAACCGAGGACTGGGTGACGTCGACGTAGATCGGGTCCAGTTGCTGGATCGTTGCCATCGCGTCGGTCTGGCCATTGCTGACCAGTGCACCTTCGGTGACCGAAGAACGACCGATGCGGCCGGAGATCGGCGCGTACACCTTGGTGTAACGCACGTTGATCTGTGCGGTCTGCAACGACGCTTCCGATTCCATGCGGTTGGCCACTGCGGTGTCGTATTCCTGACGGCTCACGGCCTGCTCGTCGACCAGTTGCTTGTAGCGATCGGAGATCGACTTGGTCGAACGCAGGTTGGCTTCGGAGCTTTTCAGGGTCGCTTCATAGACCGACGGATCGATCTGGTACAGCTGCTGGCCGGCTTTGACATCGCCGCCTTCCTTGAACAGACGCTTGAGAATGATGCCGTTGACCTGCGGTCGAACTTCAGCGATGCGGAACGCACTGGTGCGGCCCGGGAGTTCGGAGGTGAGGGTAAACGCTTGTGGTTGCAGGGTGACGACGCCGACCTGAGGGGGCGGAGCGGCCGGTGCCGCTTCTTCCTTTTTACATCCGCTGAGCAGCGATGCCAGGGCGACGGCAGTGACCAGAGCGGTAACAGCTGGCTTGAATTGCATGAAGATCCTCGGGTCAGGCGCGCAAAGAGCGCACAAGAAGTGTGTAAGGGTAAAAAAAGGATACCGGGTGGATAAGTAGCTTGCTAAGTAATATACTTACGTTCATGGTTGTTTGTAAATACCTTTGCCGCGTACCCAGCCCGTTACAAAAGTCGTTGCAAGGTTTGAAATTGTAGGCCGGGGAGCCGATCCGCGAGAGATCGCCCCCTCTTTATTCAGCGGATATTCAGCCATCCCTGAAACATCCTGTTTGAGGTTTTACTGTCATGGTCCGTCGTACCAAAGAGGAAGCTCAAGAAACCCGTAGCCAGATTCTGGAAGCGGCGGAGAAAGCCTTTTATGAAAGGGGCGTCGCTCGTACGACGCTGGCCGATATCGCGACAATGGCCGGTGTCACCCGTGGTGCCATCTACTGGCATTTCAGCAATAAAGCGGACCTGGTCCAGGCGATGCTCGACAGCCTGCATGAGCCACTGGATGAATTGGCCAAGGCCAGCGAGAGCGAAGACGAACTGGACCCGCTGGGCTGCATGCGCAAATTGCTGATTCATTTGTTTCATCAAGTTGCGCTGGACCCGAAGACCCGCCGCATCAACGAAATTCTGTTTCATAAGTGCGAGTTCACCGATGAAATGTGCGATTTGCGCCAGCAGCGCCGGGTGGCCAGTCTCGACTGCAACGAGCGCATCGGGCTGACCCTGCGTAATGCGGTGAATCGCGGCCAGTTGCCGGAAGATCTCGACACTGCCCGCGCGGCCATCAGCATTCACGCTTACATCGATGGCCTGCTGTATGGATGGCTTCTGGCGCCGGACAGCTTTGAGCTGCATGCCGAGGCTGAGCGTTGGGTCGATACAGGGTTGGATATGCTGCGCCTGAGCCCCAGCCTGCGCAAATGAAACAAAATGCGTAATTGGCACAGCTTATGTCAATTGGCCTGCCTTTACATACGTTTGCGGCGGGGAGTTTAAACGTAGCGAGCTAGGCATTTTGTAGGGAATTTGTGTCGTCTGTGTGAATGAGTGTGAGCCGCTTGCCCTCACCCTAACCCTCTCCCAGAGGTAGAGGGGACTGACCGAGGTGTTCTTGCGAGTTACACCGACGTGGAATATCCAGTCGAACTCCGAATTTGAAAACTACGCAAATTGGCTCCCTCTCCCTCTCCCTCGGGAGAGGGTTGGGCGGGCGGCGTTCCGATGAGGGGCTACGTACTCAGCCGCGCAATCAATCTTCCGGCGAACACAAAAAAGCCCCCGACTCATCACAAGTCGGGGGCTTTTGCGTTTCTGCGTGTTGCCTATTACAGCGCCGGGTAGTCGATATAACCGACCGGCCCTTTACCGTAGAACAACTCCGGACGCGCATCATTCAAAGGCGCATCCGCCTTCAAGCGCGCCGGCAGATCCGGGTTGGCAATAAACGGCACACCAAACGCCACAGCGTCAGCCTTGCCACTGGCCAGCCATTCATTGGCGCTGTCTTTGGTGAACTTTTCGTTGGCAATGTACGGGCCACCGAACGCTTCTTTCAATTGCGGGCCGAGGCTGTCGGCGCCTTCTTTCTCACGGGAGCAGATGAACGCGATGCCGCGTTTGCCCAGTTCACGTGCGACGTAAGTGAAGGTTTCCGCCAGGTTGTCGTCACCCATGTCGTGGGAGTCAGCGCGCGGTGCCAGGTGCACACCGACACGGCCGGCACCCCAGACTTCGATCGCAGCGTCAGTCACTTCCAGCAGCAGACGCGCACGGTTTTCCAGCGAGCCACCATAGTTGTCGGTGCGCTGGTTGGTGCTGCTTTGCAGGAACTGGTCGAGCAGGTAACCGTTGGCGCCGTGGATTTCCACGCCGTCGAAACCGGCGGCCTTGGCGTTCTCGGCACCGGTGCGGTAGGCGTCGACGATGTCGGCGATTTCAGCGGTTTCCAGTGCACGTGGAGTCGGGTAGTCGGCCAATGGACGGACCAGGCTGACGTGACCTTTCGGCTGGATGGCGCTCGGTGCCACCGGTGCTTCACCGTTGAGGTACGAAGGGTGGGAAACCCGGCCGACGTGCCACAGTTGCAGGAAGATCTTGCCGCCCGCGCCGTGAATCGCTTTGGTCACGTTGGCCCAGCCGCGCACTTGGTCGTTGGACCAGATGCCCGGGGTGTCCGGGTAGCCAACGCCCATCGGCGTTACCGAAGTGGCTTCGCTGAGGATCAGGCCAGCGGACGCGCGCTGTACGTAGTATTCAGCCATCAGCGCGTTTGGCACGCGACCTTCGTCGGCGCGGCAGCGGGTCAGCGGGGCCATGATGATGCGGTTGGCCAGCTCGACGTCGCCGAGTTTGATCGGATCAAAAATAGTTGCCATGTCTACAACCCTCGTAAGTGAAAAGTTAATCAGTGAGTAGCGGGGGCCAGATCGGCGTTGCCGTTCTGACGGAAAGTAATCAAAGTCACCAGCAGGGCGAGCACGGCCAGGGCGGCGGCTGCGAGCGGCACGCTGGTCAGGCCGTAGCCGTGGGCGATGACGCTGCCACCAACCCAGGCGCCGAGAGCATTGCCGACGTTGAAGGCGCCGATGTTCAGGGTCGAAACCAGGTTCGGTGCGGCTTTGCCGAAGGTCACCACGTTGACTTGCAGCGCCGGCACGGCGGCGAAACACGCGGTGGCCCAGAGGAACAGGGTGATTTCGGTCGGGATAAGCGCGACGCTGGTCCAGGTCAGCACGGTGGAAACCACGGCCATCGCAATGAACACGCCGATCAGCGTGGCGGCCATGCCTTTGTCGGCGAGCTTGCCGCCGATGATGTTGCCGACGGTCAGGCCCAGGCCGATCAGCATCAGCGTCCAGGTCACGCCACGCGGCGACACGCCGGTGACTTCACCGAGCAGCGGGGCGACGTAGGTGAACAGAGTGAAGACGGATGCGGCGAACAGTGCGGTCATGCTCAGCGACAGCCAGATCCCCGCACCTTTAAGGGCGGCGAGTTCGGCGCGCATGTCGAGTTTTTCTTCATCACGCTTGGCCGGCAGGAAGCGGATCAGGCCGATCAGCGCAATCACACCAATGACGGTCACCGCCCAGAAGGTCGAGCGCCAGCCGTATTGCTGACCCAGCGCAGTGCCCAGCGGTACACCGAGGACGTTGGCCAAGGTCAGGCCGGTAAACATCAACGCCACCGCCGACGCACGCTTGTTGGCCGGCACCAGATTGGCCGCCACCACCGAACCGATACCGAAGAACGCACCGTGGCACAGCGCGGTGATCACGCGGGCAAACATCAGCACGTTGTAATCGCTGGCGATGGCGCAGAGCAGGTTGCCGACAATAAAAATGCCCATCAACGCGACCAGTGCTGCTTTACGCGGCAACTTGGCGGTGGCCATTGCCATGAACGGTGCACCGATTGCCACGCCGAGGGCGTAACCGGTCACCAGCCAGCCGGCGCCGGGGATCGACACACCGAGGTCGGCCGCCACATCGGGCAACAGGCCCATGATGACGAATTCGGTGGTGCCGATGGCGAAGGCGCTCAAGGCGAGGATGAGTAGCGAGAGGGGCATGCGTGTTTCCTTGTCGGCTGGCTGACGTTAAGGGTCAGAGCTCTTTACTGAGGGTGCTGAGGAACGCCTGGATCACGTCCTCGTTACGTTTGAAAAAATGCCACTGACCGGCCTTCTGGCTGCTGATCAGACCGGCGCGTTGCAACGTTGCGAGGTGCGCAGAAACAGTCGACTGCGACAGGCCGCAGCGTTGATCGATCTGCCCGGCACAGATGCCGTACTCGTGGTTGTGCAACTGTTCCGGAAATTCGTTCTTCGGGTCTTTCAGCCAGTTGAGGATGTCTCGCCGTACTGGGTGCGCCAGGGCTTTTATTATTTCGTCGAGGTCGAGGTTCATGGCAGGTGCTCACAATGTGTACAACGCTATATCGCGATGTGGCGAAATATAAATCGTTAGATCGCGATACACCAATATGATTTTGATCTGACGTCAGCATAAATTGGTATATCGCGTTATAACGATACAGGGGTGTATGGCTTATGGGCCGCAGTGCTAAGCTGCGCCCATGAACTATCTCGCACATTTACACCTTGGTGGCCAGCGCCCGGGGCAACTGCTCGGCAGTCTGTATGGCGATTTCGTCAAAGGCCGGCTGCAAGGGCAGTTTGCGCCGGAGGTGGAAGCGGCGATTCAACTGCATCGCCGAATTGACGTATTTACCGATCGCCATCCGTTGGTGGACATCGCCTTGGGGCGGTTTACCGAGACGCGGCGGCGTTATGCCGGGATCGTGCTCGATGTGTTTTTCGATCATTGCCTGGCGCGGGACTGGAAGCTGTATGCCGAGCAGCCGCTGGAGGTTTTCACCGCTGACGTTTATCGGGTATTGACCCACGAACGGCAGTTGCCCGACCGCCTGGCGAAGATCGCCCCGCACATGGTGGCCAATGACTGGTTGGGTTCGTATCAGCAGTTTGAAGTGCTGGAGCAGGTGCTGCGCGGGATCTCGCGGCGGTTGAGCCGGCCCGAGGAACTGGCGGGGGCGATGCAGGAATTGCGGCGGTTATATGAGCCGTTGAGTGAGGATTTCGCTTTGTTTTACCCACAACTTCAGGACTTCGCACAATCCCCCCAGACATCGCAGATCTAATGTGGGAGTGAGCCTGCTCGCGAAGCGGTACATCAGGCAACATCGATGTGACTGACCCACCGCTGTCGCGAGCAGGCTCACTCCTACAGGGGATTTGTGTTTTCAGGCGGCAATCAATTCGCCTGCACGACGCGGTTCGGCCGGTTTCGCCACCTCGCCAAACAACGCCTTCTGCACCGCTTGCTGCGCTTCAAACGCCAGCGCCGCACGCTCACGCCCCTGACAGGCCATCGGCTTGAGCAGGTGCACTTCAACATCGCCGCAATCATTGCTGAACAGGCGCATCAGGTGCGACAGCAGATCGTCGTCACCAATGAACGGTGCCAGCCCATCGATTTCGCCATCGCGCAGATAACGGATCGCCACCGGTTGCAGCATCACCTCGGAATCAATCGCCGCCGCCAGCAAGCGACCATGAAAGGTACGCAGTGAGCGGCCATCGGTGGTGGTGCCTTCCGGGAACATCAGCAGCGGGTGAGCGGTTTGCAGGTGACGGGTCATCTGCTTGCGGATCAACTGGCTGTCGCCCGAACCGCGACGGATGAACAGGCTGCCGGCCTTCGCCGCCAGCCAACCAGCCACCGGCCAGGTGCGCACTTCAGCCTTGGACAGAAACGACAGCGGCGTGAGCATCCCGAGCAGCGGAATATCCGTCCACGACACATGATTGCTGACCCACAGCATCGGCTGTTTCGGCAACTCGCCATGAACCGTCACGCGAAAGGGCAGGGCATTGCTCAGGCGCGCCATGAAGAAGCGCGACCAGCGCTGGCGCCGCTCCATCGAATGCGCCAGACCGATGCGTTCAAACACGCCGAAGACGCTGGCCATGGTCAAACCCAGCGACACCACCAGCAGCACCCGCGCGATCCGCGCGTACACCCGCAACCGGCTCATCACACGGCCGCCTTGAAGTGCTTGGCGTAGCGCGGGCAGAGTTCGTCGCGCTTGAGCAGGATGAACACGTCGGCGACCTGAAAGTCTTCGTCCCAGCACGGCTCCCCGCAAATCTTCGCGCCCAGACGCATGTAAGCCTTGAGCAGCGGCGGCATTTCGGCGATCACGTTCGACGGAATATCCAGCGTCGGCAGCGGATTTTTCGGCTCGGCGCGCAAGTGTTCGGTGCACAGATACCGTTCGCGCAGACGCTGCATGATCGCGTGGGCCTGAATGCCGCCGTCCTGCATCGGGATGCTCGCGCAACCCATCAGATAGCTGTAGCCGCCCTGATTCAGCACTTCGGCCAACTCGCCCCACAACACCGCGATGGTGCCACCGTTGCGGTACGCCGGGTCGACGCAGGTGCGGCCGATTTCGAGGATCGGGCCTTGCAGATGCGCGAGGCCGTGCAGGCTGAATTCTTCTTCGCTGTAGAACTTGCCGAGGCTGCTGGCGGCGGTGTGATCGAGCAAACGGGTGGTCGCCACGAGGCGGCCGGTATTCAAGTCACGCACGCCGATGTGGCTGCAGTGAACATCATAATCATCCATGTCCAGACCCAGTTCCGCGCCTTTCAGTTTGGCGTTGAACTCGCCGCTGAAGACGTTGAATCGCAGGGCCTGGGCTTGCTGCAAGGCCTCGGCGCCGATCAGGCGTTCGGCTTGCAGGCGGCGTTCATTGCCGGTGTCGCTGATGCGGGCGATCTGAGTCATGTGAATCTCCGTACGGGCCTTTAACCCGTCGTGGGTTGCAGCCGATCGACTTTCTTTATGCAGCCGTGTTGTGCAAAGTCAGGCTATGTAGCCCCGGTGTCATCGCCATGAACGTTCGGTGATGCTTATATGACAGCCCACAAGGAGCCTCCTATGCCCTGGCCAGATCTGCTGCACAGCCGTGAACGATTGCCCGCCGTCGCTGACCTCGCCGAGGGTTTTGCGACGTTGTTGCAGCAGTTGGGCAACGTCACGCCGTTCGAATTGGCGGTCGCCGGCGGGCGGCGGATGGCGACGCCGGGGCTGGCGTTTCTGGTCGGTTATCAGGCGGCATTGCGCATGCTCTGGCCGAGCGCGCCGCTGAGCCTCGGTGCGTTGTGTGCGACCGAGCAGCGCAGTCTGCGCCCGGCAGACATGCACACGCGCCTCACCGATTTACGCTTGAGTGGGCGC
This sequence comes from Pseudomonas sp. NPDC087690, assembly GCF_044743175.1. Lineage (NCBI taxonomy): Bacteria > Pseudomonadati > Pseudomonadota > Gammaproteobacteria > Pseudomonadales > Pseudomonadaceae > Pseudomonas > Pseudomonas sp. NPDC087690. The sequence goes on along the minus strand of NZ_JBIUVX010000008.1, from coordinate 73,549 downwards.
AAGGATTTCGTCACGGCCGGCGATGCGGCGGACTGGCTGCTGATTGCTGCGCGCAGCGAAGAGCCCGGCGAAACGCCGCGACTGAGTCTGGCCGTGGTGTATCCCGGCGAACCCGGCGTGACCGTGGAAAAACTGCCGGCGCTGCCGTTGATGCCGGACATCAGTCATGGCCGCTTGCTGCTTGATGGCGCGTTGTGCGAGTTGTTGGCGGGGGATGGTTGGGATGCTTACGTCAAACCGTTTCGCACGCTGGAAGATGTCTATGTGCTGAGCGCGATGACCGCGTGGCTGTATGGCGTCGGACAGGACAGCGACTGGCCGCAAGCGCTGCAATTGCGTTTGCTGGCGCTGTTGGCCGGGTGTGCGGAGGCGAGCCGGCAACCGCCGAACAATCCGGCCGGGCATGTGTTGTTGGCTGGGTTGTTTGCGCAGTTTGATTCGCTCAAGGCTGAGGTTGATCAGGCGTTGGCTGACGGGCCGGCAGAATGGGCGCAGATGTGGCAACGCGATCAAGGCGTGATGCAGTTGGCGGCGGGGGCCAGGGCCAAGCGGTTGGCCAAGGCTTTGGCGGTGAATTGACTGGCCTCTTCGCGAGCAGGCTCGCTCCCACAGGGGACCGCGTTTCTTCAATTGAAATGCGCTCAAAATGTGGGAGCGAGCCTGCTCGCGAAAGCGATCTAATCATCACCACACATCTGTCATAAACTCCGACTAGTCTCAGCAGGTTCATTCCCAGAGCCCTCCCCATGTGCAAAGGCCTGTCGCTGTTCCTGCTGCTGATCAGCTTCACCGTCCACGCCGAACAATGGCCGGGTAACGATTGGCCAACCGGCCCGAAGGTCACTGATACAGAGTCACTGGAAAATTACGCCTTCCCGCCCCGCGACGATGCAACCCGCAAAGGCATCCGCACCGATGCCCTGCTGATCATCCACGACGGCCAGATTATCTATGAACGCTACGCCGGCCCGACCAGCGAACACACCCCGCACCTGACCTGGTCGATCAGCAAAAGCCTGATGGCCACCGTGCTCGGTGTGGCGTACAGCGAAGGCCTGTTCAAACTCGAAGACCCGGCCGCAAAGTTTTACCCGCCACTGGCAAAACACCCGGATATAAAATTCGCCGATTTGCTCCACTGGGCTTCGGGCATCGACTGGCAGGAAGACTACGAATACGCGCCGCTGAAATCCTCGGTGGTGGCGATGCTCTACACCCGAGGTCATCGCGACATGGCCGCGTTCACTGCCGAGCAAGACAGCTACGCTGAGCCGGGGCAGGCCTTCCGTTACTCCAGTGGCGACAGCAATCTGCTCGCCGCCGCATTGAAAAACATCGTCGGCCCGCAGCTCTATCCCGACTATCCGTGGACAGCGCTGTTTGAGCCTTTGGGCATCCGCCACGCCGTGTGGGAAACCGATGCGATGGGCACTTTTGTCGCTTCGTCTTACGCCTATCTCACCGCACGGGATCTGGCGCGAGTCGGGCTGTTGATGGCCCGCGACGGGCGTTGGGATGACCAGCAGTTGCTACCCAAGGATTGGCTCGCGTTCAACCTGACCCCCTTCAAAGGTTACAAAGCCCACCAGGATGAAGCGGTGCCCGGCGGCCAATGGTGGCTCAATCGGCCGGCCGATGGCGCCGGCTCTCCGTGGCCCGACGCACCGCCCGACACCTTCGCTGCTCTCGGTCACTGGGGCCAGGCGCTGTACGTGATCCCCAGCGAGAAACTGGTGATCGTGCGTTACGCCGATGATCGCGAAGGCAGCTACCGCCACAACGAATTGCTCAAACGTGTGCTGAAGGCGGTGCGGCCATGAAGCGCTTTTTGCTGTTACTGCTGGTTTTGTTGCTCGGCTGGATCGTCTATGAACGCGAAAACCTGTGGGCCTTCCCGGACATCATCAGTGCCTACACCGCCAAGGAATATTGTTCGTGCCGCTACGTGATGAACAACAACGCCGAATACTGCCGTGGCTACGTGAAACAGTGGCTGCCGACCAGCGACTTCAGCGATGACAGCGCCAGTAAAACCATCACCGTCAGCGGCATGGGCCGCAGCAACAGCGCCCAGTGGCAAAGCGAACGCCGGGGCTGCCGCCTCAATCCCTGACCACACCCAATCGTCCCTGTAGGAGTGAGCCTGCTCGCGATGGCGGTGTGTCAGTCAACATAATTGTTATCTGAGACACCGCCATCGCGAGCAGGCTCACTCCTACAAGGGGATATGTTGATCCTGGAAGCGGGGTTCCACTCTGTGGAACCACATTCGATTGTCCTTGCGCGCGTCTCGCGGTTATCTGGCGGTGAGCACGACCTGCCTTTCAACGTGTCGTGAATTCATTGCAAACAACAAGACCGGGAACACCCGCGCGAGGAGAACCGTCATGCCCCGACATCAGCATATTCTGGCCTGGCTCAACGATGTGGCCCGCGACCTGCACGCCACCCGCCAGGACATCCACGCCCACCCCGAACTGGGTTTTGAAGAAAACCGTACCTCGGCGCTGGTCGCCAAATCCCTCGAAAGCTGGGGCTACGAAGTCCACACCGGCATCGGCAGAACCGGCGTCGTCGGTGTGCTGCGCAATGGCAGCAGTTCGCGCAAACTCGGCTTGCGCGCCGACATGGATGCCTTGCCGATCATTGAAAACACCGGCGCCGCCTACAGCAGTAAACATCAGGGCTGCATGCATGCCTGCGGTCACGACGGGCATACTGCGATGCTGCTCGGTGCCGCGCGTTATCTGGCGGCGACACGGCAGTTCGACGGCACCCTCACGCTGATTTTCCAACCGGCGGAAGAAGGTCAGGGCGGCGCCGAAGCGATGCTCGCCGACGGTCTGCTCGAACGCTTTCCGTGCGATGCATTGTTCGGTATGCACAACATGCCGGGCCTGCCTGCCGGGCACTTGGGTTTTCGCGAAGGGCCGATGATGGCTTCGCAGGACTTGCTCAACGTGGTCATCGAAGGCGTCGGCGGTCACGGCTCGATGCCGCACCTGACGGTCGATCCGCTGGTCGCCGCCGCCAGTGTGGTGATGGCATTGCAAACGGTGGTCGCGCGCAACATCGATGCGCAGCAGGCGGCGGTGGTCACCGTCGGCGCGCTGCAAGCGGGGGAGGCGGCCAACGTTATCCCGCAACAGGCAATCCTGCGCCTGAGCCTGCGCGCGCTGAATGCCGATGTGCGCGAGCAGACCCTCAATCGCGTGCGCAACATCATCGAAACCCAGGCGCAAAGCTTCGGCTGTACCTCGACAATCGAACACCGCCCGGCCTATCCGGTGCTGGTCAACCACGCCGCCGAAACCGAGTTCGCCCGCCAGGTCGGCGTCGAGCTGGTGGGCGCCGATGCCGTCGACGGCAACACTCCCAAACTGATGGGCAGCGAAGACTTCGCCTGGATGCTTCAGCGTTGCCCCGGCGCCTACCTGTTCATCGGCAACGGCGTGTCACGGCCGATGGTGCACAACCCGGCCTACGACTTTAACGACGACATCCTGCTGACGGGCGCAGCGTATTGGGGCGCGTTGACCGAGAGCTGGCTCAAGCCGGCCTGACTTCTTCACTTTTTGCTGCCGCTGAACCCCGGGCCCACGTGCGCCCGGGTGATCACCCAACAGCTTTATGGAGAATCCGCCATGCAGGTTTCGAGCACAGGTGTTTCGCGTACCCGGCAAGTGGTCGCTGCGGTTATCGGCAACGCGCTGGAATGGTATGACTTCATCGTTTACGGCTTTCTGGCGAGCATCATCGCTCGGCAGTTCTTTCCCTCCGAAGATGGCTACGCCTCGCTGTTGATGGCGCTGGCGACCTTCGGCGTCGGTTTCTTCATGCGCCCGGTCGGCGGCATCCTGCTCGGCATGTATTCCGACCGCAAAGGCCGCAAAGCGGCGATGCAGCTGATCATCCGCCTGATGACCGTGTCGATCGCCCTGATCGCGTTTGCGCCAAGCTACGCCGCCATCGGCATGGGCGCGCCGCTGCTGATCGTCGTTGCGCGCATGCTGCAAGGTTTCGCCACCGGCGGCGAATACGCCAGCGCCACGGCGTTTCTGGTGGAGAGCGCGCCGGCTCATCGCAAAGGTTTGTACGGTTCGTGGCAACTGGTCGGGCAATGCCTGGCGGTGTTTGCCGGCGCGGCCATGGTGGCGCTGGTTACCCATGTGTTTTCACCCGAGGCGCTGGACACCTGGGGCTGGCGTATTCCATTCGTGATCGGTCTGTTGATCGGCCCGGTCGGCTTGTGGATTCGCAAGCACATGGAAGAACCGGAAGAGTTTCTTCAAGCACGTAAAAAAGCCAAAGGCGCAGCGCCGGGCCTGTGGCAAGTGATCCGCGAGCACCGCCGCAGCCTGCTGGTGTCGATGGGTTTGGCCAGCGGCGCGACGGTGTCGTTTTACGTGGTGCTGGTGAACATGCCGACCTTCGCCCACACCAACCTCGGCTTGCCGTTGGATCAGGTGCTGCTGGTGCAGATGCTCGCGGTGGCGTTGATGACGGTGGTAATTCCGTTCTCCGGCGCACTGTCGGATCGTGTTGGCCGTCGGCCGGTGTTGATGGCGTTCACGTTAGCGTTTTTCGTGATGATTTATCCGCTGTATGTGTGGGTCGCGGCGGCCCCGTCGATCGAGCGCTTGCTGGTGATGCAACTGCTGCTGTGCAGTGCAATTGGCGGTTTCTTCGGCCCGGCGCCGACGGCACTCGCCGAGCAGTTTCCGATTGAAGTGCGCTCCACCGGCGTGTCTGTCGCCTACAACGTGGCGGTGATGGTGTTCGGCGGCTTCGCACCGCTGATCGTCACCTGGCTGAGCAAGGTCTTGAACACGCCGGTGGCGCCGTCCTTCTATGTGTTGTTCGCTTGCCTGCTGACCTTGCTCGGTACTTACTGTCTGCAAGAGGCGCCGCGCGCAAAGAAATCCGTTGCGCTGAATGTGGGAGTGAAACCGTGAAACCTTTAGCGATTGATCCGATTGTCGCCCTCGACGCCGATGCGCTGTCCCGGGCAATCCATGCGCGCCAGGTGTCGTGCCGTGAAGTGATGCAGGCCTATCTGACGCATATCGAACGCTTCAACCCACAGGTCAATGCGCTGGTTTCGCTGCGTCCGGCCGAGGACGTTTTACGTGAGGCCGATGAGTGCGACCGGCAACTCGATCGCGGCCAGTCCAAAGGCTGGATGCACGGCATGCCGCAGGCGATCAAGGACTTGGCGGCCACTGACGGACTGCGCACTACTATGGGTTCGCCGTTGTTCGCCGAGCAGGTGTCGCAGCACGATGCGATCAGCGTGGCGCGCGTACGTGCCTGCGGCGCGATCATCATCGGCAAGAGCAATGTGCCGGAGTTCGGCCTCGGTTCGCAGACCTACAACAGCGTGTTCGGCACCACTACCAATGCCTACGATGCAAGCCGGATTGCCGGTGGCAGCAGCGGCGGCGCCGCGGTGGCGCTGGCCTTGCGTCTGCTGCCGGTGGCCGATGGCAGCGACATGATGGGCTCGTTGCGCAACCCGGCGGCGTTCAACAACGTCTTCGGTTTTCGCCCGTCGCAAGGCCGCGTGCCACACGGGCCGACGCCGGAAGTGTTCGTTCAGCAACTGGCCACCGAAGGGCCGATGGGCCGCAGCGTCACCGACGTCGCACGATTGCTGTCGACGCAGGCGGGCTACGATCCCCGCGTGCCACTGTCGCTGAAAGATGAGCCGCGCAATTTTGCTGAAGGCCTGCCACAGGATTTCAGCGACGTACGCATTGGCTGGCTCGGCGACTACAACGGCTATCTGCCGATGGACGACGGGGTGTTGAGTCTGTGCGAATCGGCGCTGGCGGATTTCACTGCGTTGGGTTGTCAGGTCGAGGCGTGCCAGCCGGATTTCTCCATGGCGCGTTTATGGCAAACCTGGCTGACCCACCGGCATTTTCTGGTGCAGGGCAGCCTTGGCGCGGCGTATGCCGATCCGCGCAAACGCGAAATGCTCAAACCTGAGGCACAGTGGGAAATCGAGGGCGGTTTACGCCTGAGCGCTGCCGATGTCTACAAAGCCTCGGTCGATCGCAGTGAGTGGTATCGCGCACTGAGTGAATTGTTCCAGCGTTACGATTTCCTGCTGTTGCCGACCGCGCAAGTGTTCCCTTTTGATGCACAACAGCCATGGCCGCGCGTGGTCGGCGGGCAGACCATGGACACCTATCACCGCTGGATGGAAGTGGTCATCGGCCCGACGTTGGCGGGGTTGCCGAGCATCAGCGTGCCAGTCGGTTTCAACCCGGCGGGGCTGCCGATGGGCCTGCAAATCATCGGCCCGGCGCAGGCTGACCGGGCGGTGCTGCAACTGGCGTATGCCCACGAACAACTGACCCATTGGGTCGAACGCTGCCCGCCGCCATGCCTGCAATCAGCCTGAGCGGCTCGCATCTTGCTGCAAAAAGTGCTCATCCATCTGCGCGCAGGGAGATCGAACACATGGGCAGCAAAGCGGATACCGGCAGCGTGCGTTCGGTGGAACGGGCGCTGGCCATTGTCGAATTGCTCGGCGAGCATCAGGCGCTGGGGCTGGAGGAATTGCACTACCTCACCAGCCTGCCCAAAGCCACGGTGTCACGGATGCTGGCGACGTTGCAGGAACAGGGCTGGATCTATCGCGGCCTCAGTGACCGCCGTTACCGCTTGTGTGCCAAGCGCCTGTTTGGCGATCGTCAGCAGCGCTTCAAGCGCCATTTGGTGGAGAGCGCGGCGCCGATGTTGCTGGAGTTGTGCGAGCGCACCGGGCTGGTCGCGGATCTGTCGTGCTTCGATGGCGAGCGGGTTGAGGTGATGGAGAGCGCGATTCCGCAGGTGTTGCGCAAGCGATATCCGAACAACTGCCAGATCGTCGGGCATCACGCCAGTCTGTTTCATTCGGCGATGGGGCGGGCGTGTCTTGGCGAGTTGGAAAGTGATGAGGTCGAGCGGCTCGCCGAGCGTGAGCAGTTGAGCGATGAGGGTTTGTTTCGTGTGACCGAGCAGGCCTTGCATCAAGGCTTTGGTCAGCGTACCGAAGGCTATTGGGAATACCCGGTGCGTTTGCCCTTTCTGATTCGCGCGGTGGCACTACCGATCCGTGCTGATGGGAAGTTGGTGGGCAGCATGGCGCTGCACTGGCCGATGGATCAGGCGCCGGTGGAGCGAGTGTTGAGCCTGCATTTGAATAGCCTGGCGGCGACGATTGGCGATGTGCAGCAGGTATTGGCCTGACAGCCAAAAGATCGCAGCCTGCGGCAGCTCCTACATCAAGCACTGTTCCCCTGTGAGAACGGCGGTGTGACGATTCGACAGAAGGCATATCTATTGGCTGGCGGTACGTTTCCCCGTGCGAGCCCGCCCCCACATTAGAAATGTATTCCCCCTGTAGGAGCTGCCGCAGGCTGCGATCTTTTGCTCTGGATGTTTGCAATAACCCCATGGCCAGTTAAGGTTCGTGCAGGTTTATCGCCCCCACGAGTCCTCAATGTTCAACCGCTCCCTCATTGCATCCCTGTCCAGCCTGCTGCTGGCCACCCTCGCGCTGCCGGCGCAGGCCAATTGGTATCTGGACGGCGAGTCGTCGCGGCTGTCGTTCGTCAGTACGAAAAACGCCAGTATTTCCGAAGTGCAGCGTTTTCTGGTGCTGCACGGCAAGGTCGATCCCAATGGTCGCGCCGAAGTCGAAATCGAGCTGGACTCGATCAACAGCGGCATCCCGCTGCGCGACGAGCGCATGCGCAAGGAGCTGTTCCAGATCGAGCAATTCCCCGAAGCGACCATCACCACGCAGATTGACCTGCGCCCGATCAACGATCTGGCCCCCGGCGCGCAACTGGAATTGCGCCTGCCACTGACGGTCAATTTGCACGGCAAACAACACGAATATCCCGCCGAACTGCTGGCGACGCGCCTCGATGACCGGCGCTTTCAAGTGGTCACCCTTGAGCCGCTGGTGATCAACGCCGAAGATTTCGATCTGGCACCGGGGCTGGAAAGCCTGCGCAAACTCGCCGATCTGTCGGCCATCAGCCTGTCGGTGCCGGTGGGTGCGGTGCTGATCTTCACGGCGCGCTGACATGCGCGGCGCGGTGTTCCCATGGCGTGACGGTAATCGGTTCGAGCTGTTGATCGATGGCCCGCAATTCTTCCCGCGCATGCTTGAGCAGATCGCCGCTGCCAAGGAGCAGATCGAACTCGAGCTGTATCTGGTCGAGGCCGGCGCCTGTGCCGAAACCATCGTCCAGGCGCTGGTGCTGGCGGCGGAGCGTGGCGTGCGTGTGCGTTGTCTGTTCGATGATTACGGCAGCCTCGCCTTCACCCTCAATTTGCGTCAGCGCCTGACTCATGCCGGGGTGGAACTGCGTTTCTATAATCGGCTTAACTGGCGGCGCTGGGTCGGCAACTTCTATCGCGATCACCGCAAATTGCTGCTGGTCGATCAATGTCTGGCGGTGGTCGGTGGCACCGGTGTCACCGATGAGTTCTGGACGCCGGGCCATGACAGCAGCGAATGGCACGAAGTGATGGTCGAGATCAGCGGGCCGTTGGTGATCGACTGGCAATTACTGTTTGATCGCCAATGGATCGCTAACCGCTACCGCCGCGCCTGGCGTCCGGCCGCACATTTCGGTCTGCCACGGTTACCGCGCGTGCCGGACAAGGGCGAGGGCATGGGCCGCGTGGCGTATGCCGACGCCCGCCAGCACCGCGACATTCTGCAGTCGCTGTTCCGCGCCTTGAACAGTGGGCAAAAACGCATCTGGATGGCCACGCCGTATTTCCTGCCAACGTGGAAAATCCGCCGCTCCCTGCGCAAGGCTGCCGCGCGCGGTGTTGATGTGCGGTTGCTGCTGACCGGGCCGCGCACCGATCACCCGTCAGTGCGCTACGCCGGGCATCGTTACTACCCGCGCCTGCTCAAGGCCGGGGTGCAGATATTCGAATATCAGCCGTGCTTTTTGCATTTGAAAATGGTGCTGGTGGACGATTGGGTGAGCATCGGTTCGTGCAACTTCGACCACTGGAACCTGCGCTTCAATCTGGAGGCGAATCTGGAGGCGCTGGATCCGGCGTTGACGGCAGCGGTAGAGGCGAGTTTTGTGAAGGACTTCGGGCTGAGTCAGCAAGTGAGTCTGGAAGAGTGGCAGCGCCGGCCGTTGTGGCGGCGGGTCAAGCAGCGGGTGTGGGGCTGGGTGGATCGGGTGGTGGTCAATATCCTCGACCGCCGCGGGTAGAGCTAGATCAAAAGATCGCAGCCTTCGGCAGCTCCTACAGGGTGTACACCATCTTTTGATCGTTCCCACGCTCTGCGTGGGAATGCAGCCCGTGACGCTCCGCGTCACTGGACGCGGAGCGTCCCATGAGGCATTCCCACGCGGAGCGTGGGAACGATCATCGGGGCAAAAACCGGTTACAGCAACTCGAAGCTCTGCTGCGTCACGTCCTGCGAATCCAGGCCGATCTGCACGTTGAACTTGCCCGGCTCTGCCGCGTATTTGAGCTGGGCGTTGTAGAACTTCAGGTCATCCTCGGTGATGGTGAAGTGCACGACTTTCTGTTCGCCGGCCTTGAGCATGATTTTCTGGAAGTTCTTCAGTTCCTTCACCGGGCGGATCATCGAACCGGTGACGTCCTGAATGTACAACTGCACCACGGTTTCGCCGTCACGCTTGCCGGTATTTTTCAGCATGACGCTGGCGTCGAGCTTGCCGGTGGCGTTCAGGGTGGTCGACGACAGCGCCATGTCGCTCAGGGTGAACTGGGTGTAGCTCAGGCCATACCCGAACGGGAACAGGGGACCTGTGGTGTCATCGAAATACTGCGAGGTGTAGTTGCCCGGTTTGCCCGGCGTGAACGGCCGGCCAATGCTCAGGTGGTTGTAGTAGGTCGGGATCTGGCCCACGGAGCGCGGGAAGGTCACCGGTAGTTTGCCCGACGGGTTGTAGTCGCCGAACAGCACGTCAGCGATAGCGTTGCCGCCCTCGGTGCCGCTGAACCAGGTTTCCAGAATCGCGTCAGCCGACTGGTTCTCTTCGAGGATGGTCAGCGGACGGCCGTTCATCAGCACCAGCACCAACGGTTTGCCGGTGGCTTTCAACGCACGGATCAGCTCGCGCTGGTTTTCCGGGATGTTCAGGTCGGTGCGGCTGGAGGATTCGTGGGACATGCCACGGGATTCGCCCACGGCGGCGACGATCACGTCAGCGTCCTTGGCGGCTTTTACCGCTTCGTCGATCAGCACCTTGGCCGGGCGCGGGTCATCGACAACTTCCGGCGCATCGAAGTTGAGGAAGTTCAGGTAGTCGAGCACCTTCTTGTCGCTGGTGATGTTGGCGCCACGGGCGTAGATCAGGTTCGACTTGTTGCCGATCACCGAGCTCATGCCATCGAACAGTGTCACCGATTGCGCCGGCTTACCCGCTGCGGCCCAGCTGCCCATCATGTCGATCGGTGCTTTGGCCAATGGGCCGACCAGCATGACTTTTGCGTCTTTCTTCAGCGGCAGGGTTTCGTTCTGGTTCTTCAGCAATACCAGGCTGCGTCGCGCCACTTCACGGGCCTCGGCGCGGTGCAGACGGCTCTCGGCGTAGGTGTCGACCGGATCATCTTCAGCCTTGCCGATGCGCAGGTACGGATCCTTGAACAGGCCCATGTCGTACTTGGCGGCGAGCACTTCACGCACCGCGTTGTCGATGTCCTTCTGTTCGATCTCGCCGGCCTTGAGCAGTCCCGGCAGCTCTTTGCCGTAGAGGGTGTCGTTCATGCTCATGTCGATACCGGCCTTGATCGCCAGTTTCGCTGCTTCACGACCGTCGCGGGCGACGCCGTGTTTGATCAGTTCGAAGATCGCGCCGTGGTCGCTGACCGCCAGGCCCTTGAAGCCCCAGTCACGACGCAACAGGTCGTTCATCAGCCAGGTGTTGGCCGTGGCCGGAATGCCGTTGATCGAGTTCAACGCGACCATCACGCCGCCGGCGCCGGCATCGATTGCGGCGCGGTACGGCGGCAGATAATCCTGATACATCTTCACCGGACTCATGTCGACGGTGTTGTAGTCGCGGCCACCCTCGACCGCGCCATACAGGGCGAAGTGCTTGACGCTGGCCATGATGCTGTCGGCGGCGCTCGGGGTGGCGCCCTGATAGGCACGAACCATCACGCCGGCGATGCGCGAGGTCAGGTAGGTGTCTTCACCGAAACCTTCGGAGCTGCGGCCCCAGCGTGGGTCGCGGGAGATGTCGACCATCGGCGCGAAGGTGATGTCGAGGCTGTCGGCGGCGGCTTCTTTCGCGGCAACACGGCCGGACTGGCCGATGGCATCCATGTCCCAGCTCGAGGCGAGGGCCAGCGGAATCGGGAAAATCGTCCGGTGACCGTGGATCACGTCGTAGGCAAAAAACATCGGGATCTTCAGGCGGCTGCGCATGGCAGCGTCCTGCATCGGACGGTTTTCCGGGCGGGTTATCGAGTTGAAGGTGCCGCCGATGTTGCCGGCCGCGATCTCTTTGCGGATCAGCTCGCGAGGCATTTCCGGGCCGATGCTGATCAGGCGCAACTGGCCGATCTTTTCATCGAGGGTCATTTGGTTCATCAGGTTGCTGATGAACGCGTCCTTGTTTTCCAGGGGGACCGGGGTCGTGGCGGCCAATACTTGATGACTGGCCAGGCTGACGAACAGACCCAGCAAACACAGCTTCTTCATGAATATTTTTCTCAAGGGCACAAACGGCAATGCAATGCCGGCCAGCCAAAATTTAGGGAGCGACTATTGTTGTTCGGGTACAGGCTCAAAAAAGCAGAGCCAGAAACGGCAGCCGACACGGCGGCAGCGTGATCGCGCAGGGCACTTTTTAGCCCATTGGCGCGTCGTAATCCAGCAGCGCGGCCGATTATGCCCCAAGAGCCGGCGGAGAATGTTTCGCGCTCGGTTTTTATAATGAAATGTGCCAAGGAGCATCACTGCGATGAATGTAAGCCCAACCAATCGCTCGCGTTTGCAGGTTGCCACACTGCTGGTGCTGGCCACGCTGTTGACCGCGTGCGGCATCAACAATATCCCGACCCTCGACGAACAGGCCAAAGCCGCATGGGGCCAGGTGCAGAACCAGTATCAGCGCCGCGCCGACCTGATCCCCAACCTGGTGGAAACGGTGAAGGGTTACGCCGCTCATGAGCAGGAAACCTTGACCGCGGTGATCGAGGCTCGGGCGAAAGCTACGTCGATCCAGGTCGATGCCAGCACCCTCGACAATCCCGAGAAACTCAAACAGTTCCAGCAGGCGCAGGATCAACTGACCGGCGCGTTGAGCCGTTTGATGGTGGTCTCCGAGCGTTACCCGGACCTGAAGGCCAACCAGAACTTCCTCGCCCTGCAATCGCAACTCGAAGGCACCGAGAACCGCATTGCCGTGGCGCGCCGCGATTTCATTCTGGCGGTGCAGAAATACAACACCGAAATCCGCACCTTTCCCGGTCGTCTCTGGCACAGCGTGATGTACAGCGACCTGCCGATCCGCGAAACCTTCGAAGCCACCACGCCGGATGCCGATAAGGCACCTCAGGTCAAGTTCTGAAAACACACCTGTGGAGGAGCTGCCGCAGGCTGCGATCTTTTGACGTTGGTTTGTAAAAACGAGATCAAAAGATCGCAGCCTGCGGCAGCTCCTACAGCGGACGGTGGGGGTAATAGATGCGTGTGTTGAAGATGGGGCTGGTGTTGCTGTTGTGGGTATTGACCTTCAGCGCCCGGGCCGAGTTGACGTTCCCGGCGCTGAGCGGGCGGGTGGTGGACGAAGCGCAGATGCTCGAGCCGTCGGTGCGCGCGCAACTGGGCCAGCAGTTGCAGGCCCACGAGCAGGCGACCGGCGAGCAATTGGTCGTGGTCACCGTGCCGGATCTGCAAGGCACCACCATTGAAGATTATGGCGTCCAGCTGGGCCGGCACTGGGGCATCGGCCAGAAGGACAAGAACAACGGCGCGCTGCTGATCGTCGCCCGTGACGAGCGCAAGCTGCGCATTGAAGTCGGTTATGGTCTGGAGGACCGGCTCACCGATGCGCAGAGTTCGGTGATCATCCATCAAGTCATCACCCCCGCGTTCAAGACCGGCAACTTCAGCAAAGGCATCAGCGACGGCGTCGCGGCGATGCTGGTAGTGCTCGGCGGCAATCCGCTGGATGAGCCGTCGACGGTGTATGAATCGAGCGGTGATCCGTCCGATGATTTCGTCTCGCGGCATCCGGCATTGTTCGTGTTTTTAGTGATGTTGTTCATCCTGACGGTGTTTGTCTGCCAGATGCTCGGTATCCTGCCTGCCGGCCGTGGCGGCTCCGGAGGCGGGGGCGGCTTTGGCGGTGGTGGCGGTTTTGGTGGCGGCGGTGGTGGAGGCGGGGGCTTCAGCGGCGGCGGGGGCAGTTTCGGCGGCGGTGGTTCATCCGGCGGCTGGTGACATTAAAAGAATAATGAGCAGGCACTTTTCAACATGGCATTACTGACTGAACACGAACAACGCAAAGTCGCCGAAGCGATCGCCCGGGTCGAGCGCGACACCGACGCCGAACTGGTGACGGTACTCGCCGCCCGCGCTGATGACTACGCTTACATCCCGCTGTTGTGGGCGAGCCTTTTCGCGCTGGTGGTGCCCGGCGTCGTGCACTACCTGACCGGGTGGTTGACCATGCACAGCTTGCTGCTGGTGCAGTGGGGCGCGTTTATCGTGCTGTGCCTGCTGTTTCGTTTGCCGAAAATCACTACCCATCTAATCCCGCGTCGCGTGCGGCATTGGCGCGCGTCGAACCTGGCACGCCGGCAGTTCCTCGAGCAGAACCTGCATCACACGGTGGGCAGTACCGGCATGCTGATTTTTGTCTGTGAGGCGGAGCGGTATGTGGAGATTCTGGTGGATGAGGGGATTTCCAAACGGCTGGATAACAAGAGTTGGGATGCGATTGTGGCGGCGTTTACTGAGCAGGTGCGGCAGGGGCGCACGCTGGAAGGGTTTGTGACGTGTATCGAGGCGTGTGGGGAATTGCTGAAGGTGCATGTGCCGGTGACGCAGGTTCGGAATGAGTTGCCGAATCGGTTGATTGTGCTGGGGTAAGACAAACCCTCACCCCAGCCCTCTCCCGGAGGGAGAGGGGGCCGACCGAGGTGTCTTGCGCTCGACATCGACCTGAAAGACCGAGTCGATTATGGATCAACAGATGATCGTTTGATTTGATGCTTTTAATACCCGAGTTCGACTCGGTATTTCAGGTCGGCGTAACTCGTGAAAACACCTCGATCAGTCCCCTCTACCTCTGGGAGAGGGCTAGGGTGAGGGTGCTTCTGACAACCGTTGGGTAAATAAGAGCGTGTCCCCAACCCCCATCCCCCCTAAAATACCCGCCATTCCCGATTTCGCCCGTCCGAGGCCGCTTTTTCATGTCCGTTACCGCCCCTGCCACCCAGCCTGCGCCCGATCACCACGCCCAGTTCATCGAGCTGCTGCAAACCAGCCTCGAACAGAACGGCTTCATCAAACTGGTGCTGGCCAAGTACGTCGGTGAAGAAGCGGATCTGCAGCGGGTCATCATCAAAGCGGTGACGGTCAAGGCGCAGCCGAATCTGTCCTTTGTCTATCGTTACAAGACTCGCGATATCACCAAGAATCTGCCGTTGAGCGAAGGCGTGGCGACGATTGCCGCGCTGCTGCCGGCCTCGTTCAAAAATGCGCATTTACTTGCGGTCACTGACGAAGCTCAGCTGGAATACAGCAAAAAGGGCAAATCTTCGCTGTTCAAGAGCAAACCTCAGCAATTGCGCGAAGCACCGTCCGCCGAGCATAACCGTGAGAAAAACCGTTTTCTTGAACTGAGCCGACCGTTCCTCAGGGACCTGGGCGTGACCAACGCGCAGCACGAGCTGATCCCCGCGATGTCGCGCAAGTGGAAGCAGATCAACAAGTTCATCGAAGTGTTCAGCCATGCCCTGACCTCGTCGCCGCTGGCGCTGGACAAACCGGTGCGCGTGGCCGATTTCGGTTCGGGCAAGGGTTACCTGACGTTTGCGATTCACGATTACCTGCGCAATACCTTGCAGGCCGAAGGTGAAGTCACCGGCGTCGAGTTGCGTGAGGAAATGGTCAACCTGTGCAACGCAGCGGCAGCAAAGCTCGAGCATCCGGGGCTGGTGTTCAAGTGCGGTGACGTGCGCAGCGTGGCGCCGAGCGAACTGGACGTGATGATCGCCCTGCATGCCTGCGACATCGCCACCGACTACGCGATCCACACCGGTATTCGCTCGGGTGCGTCGATCATCATGTGCTCGCCGTGCTGCCACAAGCAGATCCGCCTGCAGATCCAGAGCCCGGCGCTGCTCAAACCGATGCTGCAATACGGTTTGCACTTGGGCCAGCAAGCGGAAATGGTCACCGACAGCTTGCGTGCGCTGTTTCTGGAAGCCTGCGGTTACGAAACCAAGGTTTTCGAGTTCATCTCGCTGGACCACACCAACAAGAACAAGATGATTCTGGCGGTGAAACGCGCCGAGCCGGTGGATCCGGCTCAGCTGTTGGTGAAGATTCAGGAGTTGAAAGACTTCTACAACATCAGCGAGCACTGCCTGGAAACGCTATTGCGCGCCGACGGCTTCCTGGCCTGATCCGATCCGTGTAGGAGCTGCGGCACGCTGCGATTTTTTGATCTTGTTTTTAAGGGCAAAATCAAAAGATCGCAGCGTGCCGCAGCTCCTACAGCTTATGTGGTGGCGATGCGGGCCGGTTGCACCGCGGTTTTGCGGCCGAGCATGACGGTGGCAATCACCCCGCAGGCAAACACCCAGGTAATCGGCTCGACATGCTCACCAAAGAACAACGCCGAAAACGCGATGGTGAAGAAGATCTGCAACAGCTGCACCTGACTGACCCGGGAAATCCCGCCCATGGCCAACCCCGCGTACCAGGCAAAGAAACCAAGAAACTGCGAAAACAACGCCACATATCCAAACGCCCACCAGGTCTTGGCCGACACCGCGCCGTGATGCTGCAGCGCCAGATACAGCACCGGCCCGATCAACAGTGGTGTCGACAGCACCAGCGCCCAGCAGATTACCTGCCAGCCCCCCATCTCCTTGGCCAACCGGCCACCTTCGGCGTAACCCAGCCCACCGACCGCAATCGCGCCGAGCATCAGCAGATCGCCCGCCTGAATACTGCCGGCCCCGGTGTACAGCGCATAACCGAGCACCAACGCACTGCCCAACGCCGCGCAGGCCCAGAAGGCTTTCGACGGCCGCTCATGGGACAACCACGCGGCGTATAGCGCCACGCACAGCGGTTGCAAGCCGTTGACCAGCGCCCCGTGGGACGCCGGCAAGGTTTGCATGGCCCACGCCGACAACACCGGGAAACCGAGAATCACTCCGGCGATCACCAGGCTCAGGCCTTTGACCTGCCGCCACGTCGGCCATTTCTCGCGACGCCACAGCAACAGCAACGCCGCCGGGATCGCTGCAAACAATGCGCGACCCAAACCGTTGAGCAATGGATGCAGTTCCTGCACCACGATGCGGGTGAAGGGCAGGGTGAGGCTGAAAATCACCACGCCGAGCAGGCCGAGGGCCATGCCGGTGTTTTCGCGCGAGGACATGATGGCGGACCAGAATTGAAGGTGGCAGGGAATGACCTTTATAAAGCCATAAACCGGGTGGTTCGGGCTGTTACAGCTGGGCACAGACTTAGGCGTACAGTTTGCCGGCGTCATCGCGAGCAGGCTCACTCCTGCATTTGAAATGCGTTCCCCCTGTAGGAGTGAGCCTGCTCGCGATGGCGTCAACTCGGTAGTAGCCGGTTGTTACCCGACCTCGCGGATAAGGTCTACCTTGAATACTCCCAAGCATTCCCCCAGAGGAGTCCTCCCCATGGCCGCGAAAAAGATCCTGATGCTGGTCGGCGATTACGTCGAAGATTACGAAGTGATGGTGCCGTTCCAGGCCCTGCAAATGGTTGGTCACACCGTCCATGCCGTGTGCCCGGACAAGGCCGCCGGCCAGACCGTGCGCACCGCCATCCATGATTTCGAAGGCGACCAGACCTACAGCGAGAAACCCGGTCACCTGTTCGCCCTCAATTTCGATTTCGCCAAGGTCGGCGAGGCCGATTACGACGCGCTGCTGATCCCCGGCGGCCGTGCCCCGGAGTACCTGCGCCTCAACGAAAAAGTCCTCGACCTGGTGCGCGCCTTCGACAAGGCCGGCAAACCGATTGCCGCGGTCTGCCACGGCGCGCAACTGTTGGCAGCCGCGGGCGTTCTGGAAGGTCGCGAATGCAGCGCCTATCCGGCCTGCGCCCCGGAAGTGCGACTGGCGGGCGGTACGTACATCGATATCCCGGTGACGGCAGGCCACGTTCAAGGCAATCTGGCCACTGCCCCGGCATGGCCGGCGCATCCGCACTGGCTGGCCGGGTTCCTCGGTTTGCTCGGCACCAAAATCACCCTGTAACGAGGAATCGCCGATGTGCGAGCTCTACGTCAAGGCTGACCCGATTCTCTACGAATCACGTTCGCGCTCGCTGCGCATCTGCGGCGTGGTGACGACGCTACGCCTGGAAAATCAGTTCTGGGACATCCTCAGCGAAATCGCCGAAGTCGACGGCATGACCACCAATCAATTGATCGCCAAGCTGTATGAAGAGGTGATGGATTATCGCGGCGAGGTGGTGAATTTTGCCTCGTTCTTGCGGGTGAGTTGTATGCGCTATCTGAGTCAGCGGCGGGTGAGTGCGCCGGAGTTATCGGTGGTGCGGGCGGTGGTGAAATAGTCGAGACCGGGTTGACCCCATCGCTGGCAAGCCAGCTCCCACAGGTTTAGCGGTGAGGCTCAGGTAGTGAGCACACAGGAGACCCCTGTGGGAGCTGGCTTGCCAGCGATAGGGCCGGTACAGGCGACAGATAGTCAGGACTGGTCTTTACTCTGAAGCGCGAAATCTCTCAATTGCCAAGGAGAAACGAGCATGTCCGGATGGTACGAAATCAGTAAAAGCAGCAACGGCCAGTTCAGGTTCGTGTTGAAAGCAGCGAATGCCGAAACCATTTTGACCAGCGAGCTGTACACCACTCGCGCAGCGGCCGACGGCGGCATCGCTGCGGTGCAAACCAATAGCCCGCTGGATGAGCGCTACGAGAAGAAATCGACGAAGGACGGCCATCCGTACTTCAATCTGAAAGCGGCCAATCATCAGATCATCGGCAGCAGCGAGGCGTATTCCTCGGAGTCGGCGTGCGACAAGGGCATTGCCAGTGTGAAGACGAACGGTCCGAGCAAAGTGATCAAGGACAAGACCTTGCCTGTCCTCTGAACTCACCACATCCCCCTGTAGGAGTGAGCCTGCTCGCGATAGCGGTGGGCCAGTCGACACATGCTCAACTGCCCCACCGCTATCGCGAGCAGGCTCACTCCTACAGTGGTTTTTGCGGTGTCAGTGAGATCAGCGCAGGGTCTTCAGGATCGTCTGCAGCTGAGTCTGGCCCGCGTCACTCAGCGGGAATACCGGCAAGCGTGGATCGCCAACCTCCAGCCCGGTCTGCCGCAAGCCAGCCTTGATCGTCGCCGGCAAGCCACCCTTGAGAATGAAATCCAGCAGCGGCAACTGGCGATAGAACAGATCCCGCGCCCGATCCAGATCGCCGGCCATGGCCGCGTCATAAAGATCCAGATTCAACTGCGGGATCAGGTTCGGCGCCGCCGTGCACCAGCCTTTCGCCCCGGCGGCAAACGCCTCCAGCGCCAGCGGATTGCAGCCGTTGTAGAACGGCACCTGACCTTCGCCGAGCAATTGCAGCTTGTGCATGCGTTGAATATCGCCAGTGCTCTCCTTGACCATGGTCACGTTTTCCACGGCGTTGACGATGCGCAGAATCAAATCCACCGACATGTCGGTGCCGCTGGTGGCCGGGTTGTTGTAGAGCATGATCGGCACGCCGATGCTCTCGCCGATGGCGCGGTAGTGGGCGAGGATTTCCGCCTCGGTGAGTTTCCAGTACGAAGCCGGCAGCACCATCACCACATCGGCGCCATGGGCTTCGGCGAAACGCGCGCGGCGTACGGCTTTGGCGGTGGTCAGGTCGGAAACGCTGACGATGGTCGGCACACGTTTGGCCACATGCTTGATACTGAATTCGGCGACCTGATCCCACTCCGCGTCGCTCAGGTAAGCGCCTTCGCCGGTGCTGCCCAATGGCGCGATGGCGTGGACGCCGCTGTCGATCAGGCGATCGATCGATTGACCCAAGGCGGGCAGATCCAGTCCTTCGCCGTTGGCGCCGAACGGGGTGATGGTGTAGCCGATGATGCCGTGAATATCGGACATGAGGTTGTCTCCGTAATGGGGGTTCAGTTCAGGCAATCGGCGTGTTGGCGCAGGTTCTGCCGGGCGTAGTAATTGAAGGCAGCGGCGTGGCGTTTCGGCTTGGCAATCCAGTCATGAGCCTCGCGGCCCAGCTCGGGGATGATCGGTTTGATCGTGCCCGCCGCCATCGCCAGCAGTTGCAACTTCGCCGCACGTTCGATCAGTTGGGCGATGACACACGCCTCTTCGATCGTCGTGCCGGTCGACAATTGACCGTGATGCGAAAGCACAATCGCGCGTTTGTCGCCCAACGCGCCGGCAATCAGTTCGCCTTCTTCGTTACCCACCGGCACCCCCGGCCAGCCTTCGAGAAACGCGCAGTCGTCGTACAGCGGGCACAAGTCCATGTGGGAAATCTGCAGCGGCACTTCGAGCATCGACAGCGCCGCCACGTGCGTCGGATGAGTGTGGATGATGCAGTTCACATCCGGCCGGGCGCGGTACACCCAGCTGTGGAAACGGTTGGCCGGGTTGGCCATGCCGTGACCTTCGAGCACTTCGAGATCCTCGTTGACCAGCAGCAGGTTGCTCGCAGTGATTTCGTCGAAACCCAGGCCCAATTGCTGAGTGTAATAGGTGCCGGGCTGCGGGCCGCGAGCGGTGATTTGCCCGGCCAGACCGGAGTCGTGACCGTTCTCGAACAGAATCCGGCAGGTCAGAGCCAGCTTTTGCCGGTCTGTCCACGTATTATCCGCCAGGCTTTTTTGCATCTGGATAAGCGCTTGCTTGACCAGTTGGTCTTTGGGTAGTGCTAATGTCTTGGCCATGTCTGTGTCCTTTGGGTGATTGCAAATGACACTAAAGAGGCTATATGACACAAAGTGTCATTGGCAAGCACGAATTGTCGCTTCCTTGCTGGAATAATCGCCGCGCATGTCTATCCGTTTGAAATTGTTGAGAAAAAAACTTGGCGTAACCCTTGAGGCATTGGCCGAAAAATCCGGCATGACCAAGAGTTATCTGTCGAAAGTCGAGCGCGGGCTGAACACCCCGTCGATTGCTGCTGCGTTGAAACTGGCGAAAGCGCTGAACGTGAAGGTCGAGGAATTGTTCTCCGAAGACAACGTTAGCCTCGACAGCTACAGCCTGGTGCGCAGCCACGAACGGCAGTCACTCGCGGCGAATGATCAGAGCCCGGGTTATGCGGTGCTGGCCCATCAGGTCAGCGAGCGCAATCTGCTGCCGTTCATCATCTATCCGCCGAGCGAGTTCAGCGACAAGACCTTCAAGGAACACTTGGGCGAGGAGTTTCTGTTCGTCCACGAAGGGCAGGTGGAAGTGGATTTCATGAACGAGAAGGTGCTGCTGCAGCGCGGCGATGCGCTGCACTTCAATGCGCAGAAACCGCACCGGATCAGGTCTGTGGGGGAGGTGCAAGCGCAGTTGCTGGTGGTGGTGCACAGCGCCGAAGAATGAGTTGATTGGGCTAAAGTTATCGCGAGCAGGCTCACTCCTACAGTTGAAATGCGATCCCCCGTAGGAGTGAGCCTGCTCGCGATAGCGTCGGAAGCCTCACCATCAAACCTCGACCGGCACCGATAACTTCGGACTGCCAAGCGCATGCGTCTTCGCATCAAAAAACCGCAACGCAACCCCCGTCCCCTCAAACACCTTCGCGTAATGCCGCTTCTGATGCTGAACAAACGCCGCACTGCGCGGGTAAATCGAGATCGCCACCGTCGCAGGTTTCGCCAATCGCAGCGCCCGCACGATGTGCGCATCCTGCTCGCCCAACGCATGGCCAAAGATGCACAGACTGCCGCCATGCTCGAGCAATTGCTCATAACAGAACGACAGATAATCCGAACTGCGAATGGTTTTGAGCTTGTCCGCACTCGGTCCTTCGGTGACGAACAGCGGCACGTCATCCAGCGTCTTGATCGTATTGTTGATCGCGAAGCTACCAAGCAACGTGCCTTCGGTTGAGGTCAGTTTGCGCGCGGTGCCGTCCTGATTGCGCACCAGATGCAGACCACCGTGCAGATACAGCAAACGCGGTTTGTCAGTGCTGCTTTCGCTCAGGTCGAAACTCGCATTGGCGCCGTTGAACAGATCGTCGATGGCCCCGCTTTGGTGTTGCAGCGCCCAGTAGTTGAGCAAGTCGTAATTGGTGGTGAACACCGTGCGGTAGCGCGCCAGTTCTTCATTCAGCGTCGCCAGCGTCGAGGCTTTCACCAGCCGCCAAGGAATGTGCACCGCGTGCACGGTGTTGATCAGCGCTTCCTTGATCGCGTAGTAGCGATTGCGCGGCGCCGCCGAACTGACGGCCAGGGCCTTGTTGACCCGACTGGTGGTTTTCAGAGCGCCGAGCACCTGCTCGAAGCTGCGCGTCTGCATGGCGTCGAACACCGCCAGTTCCGACGGGCTGAGCGGTTTTTCTTCCACGGTGCGGGCGTTTTCGAACAGCGAGTCGTAGCCGAAATCGTCCCACACCGCACGGCTGGCACCATTGCCCACCAACAAGCCGTTGAAGTCGGTCGCGGCGCGCAGGGTGTTCCAGTCTTCAAGGCTGGCGTCGACATCCAGAAAATCGGTCATTGCGTAGGCGGTCTCAAAACAAAGGGGCTGATGGGCGGCGACTTTATCACGAGCGGGCATTGAGCCAGATCAACATCGGTCGTGACCGATCGGTCGATGCTGTGTCTATCCGCCGAACCGGAGCAGTCGATTCGGCCACAGTCAGGAGACGTGCGCATGACCAGTACCTTTTTCATTCCGGCGGTAAACATCATGGGCAATGGTTGCCTCGACGAAGCCATGGTTGCGATCCGCAACTATGGTTTTCGCAAGGCGCTGATCGTCACCGACACCGGGTTGGCCAAGGCCGGCGTGGCAACCATGGTCGCCGAGAAACTGGCGATGCAGGACATCGATTCGGTGATCTTCGACGGCGCCAAACCGAATCCAAGCATCGCCAACGTCGAGTCCGGCCTGGGTTTGCTCAAGGAAAGCCGCTGCGACTTCGTCGTGTCCCTTGGCGGCGGTTCACCCCACGACTGCGCCAAAGGCATTGCCCTGTGTGCGACCAATGGCGGACAGATTGGCGATTACGAAGGCGTTGATCAATCGAGCAAACCGCAACTGCCGCTGATCGCCATCAACACCACCGCCGGCACCGCCAGCGAGATGACCCGTTTCTGCATCATCACCGACGAATCGCGCCACGTGAAAATGGCCATCGTCGACCGCAACGTCACGCCACTGCTGTCGGTCAACGACCCGGAGCTGATGCTCGCCATGCCTGAAGCCCTGACCGCCGCCACGGGCATGGATGCGCTGACTCACGCCATCGAAGCCTACGTCTCGACCGCCGCCAATCCGATCACCGACGCCTGCGCGCTCAAGGCCATGACCCTGATCAGCAACAACCTGCGTCTGGCCGTGCGCGACGGCAGCGACCGCGCCGCACGGGAGAACATGGCGTACGCGCAATTTCTCGCAGGCATGGCGTTCAACAATGCCTCCCTCGGTTATGTGCATGCGATGGCGCATCAGTTGGGCGGTTTCTATGACTTGCCCCATGGCGTCTGTAACGCCGTGCTGCTGCCCCATGTGCAGACGTTCAATGCGCTGGTCTGTGCCGAGCGGCTGAACGACGTTGCCCACGCGATGGGCGCCGACATTCGGGGTTTTAGCGCCGAAGAGGGCGCGCAAGCGGCCATCAGCGCGATCCGCTGTCTGGCCAAAGACGTTGAGATTCCCGGTGGCTTACGTGAACTCGGCGCCAAGCTCAGCGACATCCCGTTACTCGCCAGCAATGCCCTGAAGGACGCCTGCGGTCTGACCAATCCTCGGGCGGCGGATCAGCGCCAGATCGAGGAAATCTTCCGCAACGCCTTCTAACGCTTGGCGCCGATCGGCGCCATCCGTATACAGAACATCGCGCCGACGGCCAGCAACGTGCACAGCAGCGACAGGGGCCAGGCGTGTGGGCTGGCGATCAGACTGGCCAGCGCGCCGATGATCGCCGCCATCAATTGATGAATGAACCCGCTCAGCGCCATCGCATACGCCCCGGCAATCGGCGCGCCATCGTTGGCGCGCGACAGGCTGATCGGGTAGTTCAATGATTGACCGAACACCGCCACGCAATACGGCAACCAAAACAGTAACGCGATGGAACTTGCCGCCAGACTGCCCAGCAACATCACGCTGCTACCCGCCAATACCAACGCTGCGCCGACGGTCATCAACCACGCTTGGCCGGTGCGCAGCACAAAGTGATTGACCGCCAGCGCCCCGAGAAAATAGGCCGCGCTAATTGGCCAGCCGAGCAGTCCGTAATCCACCGACGACCACGCGAACGGGCCCTGCAAGATCAGGGGCGCCGCCGTGTTGAAAGCGATGATCACACCGTAGCCCAAGCCACCGGCCAGCGCCGGCAGAAGAAACGCCCGGTGCAACAGAATCTGCCGATAAGCCGACCACGATGAAGCGCTGGCCGGTTCATCAGCCATCGGGGGGAAAGCGACTCGCGACACCATCAACGCCATCAACAGGCTCGTTGCGCCGAGCCAGTAAAAAATCGCTTGCCAGCCCGCCGTCGCCTCGATCAGCGAGCCCGCGTATTGGCCGATGCCCAGCGCCACCACGAACGAAATCGAAACCCACGACAACGCCTTGGCCAGCAGATCGCCGCGAAAGCTGTCACGGATCAGCACCCGCGCCATCACCGAAATACCGCTGGCACCGACGCCTTGCATCAGACGCAGCAGCAAAAACGCTTCAAGCGTCGAACCTCGCGGCAACGCCAGATTGGCCAAGCCGTAAATGACCAACGCTGCCAACAACACCGGTTTGCGTCCGATGCGCTGGGCCAGACTGCCCCAGAGCAACATCGGCAGCGCCATGCCGATCAGGTACAGCGACAACCCCCACGACACCTGCGCAGGTTCTGCCCGCAGATAAAGGGCGATCTGCGGCAATGCCGGCAAATAGATACTCATGCCCAACTGAGCGAGAAAAACCGTGCTGCAGGTGATCAGAAGGGTGATGCTGGCGTTCATGACTCGTCCCTGTTTTCAGTCGTCGAGATCGCAACGGTGGGTACGCAACAGACCGGTGATCACTTCACAGAAGCGCCGGATCAGCGCCGGCTGCATGTCCGCGCGCAGCGTAATACGGATGGCGGCCTTGCCTTGTGCGACCACCGGGAAAAATACCGCGCTGGTGAAAAATCCCTGTTCGGCCAATTCACTGGCAATACGATTGGCCACGTTAGCCTGTGCGCATGTGATCAACCGAATGGCCATGTTGCTGTGGCATTGATCGGTGCAGATCAGGCTGTCAAAGAGGCGGATATTAGCCTGAAGATTGCTTTGCAGCGTGGCGAACTCGGCGCTGCGATGCAGGCGGATCGACGCTCTGCCGGCACCGATCGCCGCGCAGTTGAGACTTTGCGACCAATTGCTTGGCCCGCCGTAGCGCTGAATCAGCGTCTTCTGTCGCTCGTTGCCCAACATCACCAACCCGCCGCTGGCGCCAAACGACTTGGCCAGTGACGCGACGATCACGCAGTCCTCCTCCAGCGCCGCTACCCTTGGTCGAACGAGGCCGGCGCCCTGCTGACCGACAGCGGACAACGCATGGGAGTCATCAAGATAAAGAAACAGCCCATAGCGATCCTTTAAATACAACAGGCCTTCCATGTTGGTGACGCCGCCCATGCTGTACGCGCCATCGGCGACGTAAGCCACGCGGCCGTGTTGCTGGCAGGCGCTCTCGAGAAAATCCATGTCGTTGTGCGGCGCAGTCACCACGCGGGTTTCGTCGGCGCACGCGGCCTTCAGATGATTCATCGAATAATGCGCGTGACGGTCAAACACCATCACTGGCGGCTGGCCTTCAGTGAAGATGCCGCTCGCCAGCAAGGGCAGGATCCCGGCGCTGGCCGCGCTGCAAGACAAGGTGCTCAGGCAGACCGCATCGAACAGTTGCGACAATTCGTTCTCGTATTGCTCGAGAATCGCCAGTTTGCAGCGGTTCTTCGAGTTGGCGACGCGCAGGCTGCCGGTTTCGCGCAGGGCGGTGATGGCGCCTTCGAGCAGGGCTGGGTGATGATCGAGCCCAAGGTATGAGGTCGTACAGAAGTGATGGAATTCACGTCCGTACTGATCAAGCAGGTGGTTGGGACTCTGCACTGCAACATTGAGACCGGCGACCTTGCTCTGTTCGGCGATCTCCCAATCGTAGTCGGCCAAGGCGATGATTTTGCGGAAATTGGAATACAGATTGGGCGTATGCAACGGAAGATTCACAGGCGACATTCCTTGAGCGTAGCGATCCATGGGGTGTTGCAATTTGTGTGTGTTGCCAGACTTTACAGAACGAAAAAACCGGCAAAAATCAGCTGTTTCTGCGAATCCTGAAAGGCGACAGAGTTTTGTTTGTAGGGCGAAACCACAAAATCTATCGATCAATCACCTGTCTGACGTGGGCGAAAATCGGGCTATCCTGCCGATACTGACCAACCCCAGTCATTGAGCCTTCCATGTTGCAAAAAAGCCTGATCCGCCGCCTCGACCTGATCACCCTGCAACTGTTTGTCGCCGTGCACGAAGAGGGCACGCTGACCCGTGCCGCCTCGCGCGAAGCCATCGCCGTGTCGGCGGCGAGCAAACGGCTGATGGAGTTGGAAGAGGCGCTCGGGATCAGTTTGTTCGTGCGCCAGGCCAAGGGCATGACGCTGACCCCGGCCGGGGAAACACTGCTGCACCATGCGCGGCAAATGCTGTTCAACGTCGAGAAAATGAGCCTTGAGCTCGGCGAACACAGTCACGGTGTGCGCGGTTACGTGCGCATGCTGGCGAACCTCTCGGCGATCATTCAGTTTCTTCCCGAAGACCTGCGCGACTTCTCCGCGCAGCATCCGCAGGTCAAGACCGACCTTGAGGAACGGCCCAGCGCCGGGGTGATTCAGGGTGTACTCGATGGCGTGGCGGATCTCGGTATCTGTTCCAACGACAGCGACACCAAAGGTCTGCACAGCGTGTTGTACCGCCAGGACAAACTGGTGGTGGTGATGCTGCCGGAGCATCCGTTGGCCGCGCGTGAATTCGTTGCCTTCAGCGAAACTCTGGACAGCGATTACGTCGGTTTGCACGCGGCCAGTTCGATCAACATGCGCACCCACGCGGCCGCGCGCCAGGCCGGTAAAGTCCTGCGAATTCGTATTCATGTGCCGGGGTTCGATGCGGTGTGCCGGATGGTTCAGGCCAACATGGGCATTGGCATTTTGCCGCAGCGCGCCTATGAACTGTTTGGTCAGGCGCTGGGGTTGCACGCGGTGCCGTTGACGGATGAGTGGTCGGATCGCGCGTTAATTGTGGTGGTGCGGGATGAGGCGCGGTTGTCGCCGGTGAGTCGGTTGTTGTTTGAGCATTTGCGCGGGCAGGGCTGATAAATTTCCGCTGAATGGGCTGGCCTCTTCGCGAGCAGGCTCGCTCCCACAGTGGATGGGGGCTGAACACAGAATCTGCAGCCGCCACCAATCCCTGTGGGAGCGAGCCTGCTCTGGAAGACTGATTGGAATTCACCCCTGAGCGTTCGCATTTCGCGAACGCCCTTTGCCGAGAGACGGCTGGATTGCCCAGTCATCGTTCCTCTAGCCTTGGCCGCATATTCCAAGAACAAGAGGTACCCCGCGATGACTGCCCCCTTGAGTGCGATCAAAGTGATCGAGATCGGCACCCTGATCGCCGCGCCGTTTGCCGCGCGCATGCTCGCCGAGTTCGGCGCCGAGGTGATCAAGATCGAAGCCATGGGTCAGGGCGACCCGCTGCGCAAATGGCGCAAGCTGCACGAAGGCACGTCGCTGTGGTGGTACCTGCAATCACGCAACAAGAAATCCCTGGCGCTCAACCTCAAATCCGCCGAAGGCATCGAACTGGTCAAGCAACTGGCCAGCGATGCCGACGTGATCATCGAAAACCTGCGCCCCGGCGCGCTGGAGAAACTGGGCCTGGGCTGGGACGTGCTCCACGCGCTGAATCCCAATCTCACCCTCGTGCGCATTTCCGGTTATGGCCAGACCGGCCCGTACCGCGACCGCCCCGGCTTTGGCGCGATTGGCGAAGCGATGGGCGGCATTCGCTACACCACTGGCACCCCCGGTTCGCCCCCGGCGCGGGTCGGTGTCAGCCTCGGCGATTCGCTGGCCTCGCTGCACGCGGTGATCGGCGCGCTGATCTCGCTGCTACGGGTCAAGACCGGGCAGGGCGGCGGGCAGATCGTCGACGTGTCGCTGGCCGAAAGCGTGTTCAACGTCATGGAAAGCCTGGTGCCGGAATACGACATGCTCGGCCATGTCCGTGAGCGCAGCGGCGGCGCTTTGCCGGGCATCGCACCGTCCAATACTTACCTCACGGCTGATGGCGCTTACGTGGTGATCGCCGGCAACAGCGACCCGATCTACAAACGTCTGATGCACACCATTGGCCGTGATGACCTGGCTGATGCCGAAGAATTTGCCCATAACGATGGTCGCGCCGCCAAAAGCGGTGTGCTCGACGCCGCCATCACCCACTGGACCAGCAGCCTGCCGATCGACGCCGTCCTCGCGGCGCTCGAAGGCGCAGAAGTGCCCGCAGGCCGGATCTATTCGGTGGCCGACATCGTTGCCGATCCGCACTATCAGGCGCGGGACATGTTGCTCAACGCGCAACTGCCCGGCGGCGCAACCGTGAAGATGCCCGGCATCGTCCCGAAACTCTCGGAGACCCCCGGCGGCGTGAACTGGTCGGGGCCGACACTCGGCCAGCACACCGACGGCATTCTCACCGGCCTCGGCCTGGCTGAACTCGACATCGAGCGCCTGAAAAGCCAAGGGGTGGTGCAATGATCACGGACTATTCGCAAACCTTGATCGTCCAGGAAGTCTCGCCCCGCGACGGCTTGCAGATCGAACCGACGTGGGTGGAAACCGTCGACAAAATCGCGCTGATCGATCAACTGTCGCTGGCGGGTTTCAGTCGCATCGAAGCCGGTTCGTTTGTGTCGCCGAAAGCCATTCCGGCGCTGCGTGATGGCGAGCAGGTGTTCAAGGGGATTCAGCGTCAACCGCAGGTGATTTACGTCGCGCTGATCCCCAACCTCAAAGGTGCGCAGCGCGCATTGGCGGCGGGTGCCGATGAACTGAATCTGGTGATGTCCGCCAGCCAGACGCACAACATGGCCAATATGCGCATGCGCTGTGAAGACTCGTTGGCGGCGTTTGCAGAGATTGTCGCGTTCGCCAGCGGCTCCGGCGTGCGCCTCAATGGCAGTATTGCGACGACGTTCGGTTGCCCGTTCGAAGGTCAGATTGACGAGGATCGCGTGCTGCAAATCCTCGACGCTTATCAGGAACTCGGCATTACGGGCATCACCCTCGCCGACACCACCGGCATGGCCAATCCGCGACAGGTCGATCGGTTGGTGCGGCGGGTGTTGCAGCGGGTTTCGCCGGCGGATCTGACCCTGCATTTTCACAACACCCGCGGTCTGGGCTTGTGCAATGTGCTGGCGGCTTATGAGGCGGGGGCGCGGCGTTTCGATGCGGCGCTTGGTGGCCTCGGTGGTTGCCCGTTTGCGCCGGGGGCGTCGGGCAATATCTGCACGGAAGATCTGGTGAATCTGTGCGATGAGATCGGCATCCACACCGGCATCGACTTGCCGCTGTTGTTGCAACTCTCGCGAGGTCTGCCGGCTTTGCTTGGCCACGAAGTCCCCGGCCAATTGGCCAAGGCCGGGCGCAACTGCGACCTGCACCCAATCCCCACCTGACAACACCAATCCCCCTGTAGGAGTGAGCCTGCTCGCGATAGCGGTGTGTCAGGCAACATTTGCGGTGATTGATACACCGCTATCGCGAGCAGGCTCACTCCTACAGTTAAAAACCGAACCAGACAACAAAAACAATCGGACGCCCACCGGCAGTCCGCCTGGAGAAAAGCTATGAGCCTCAATGTAATGGAGGCGGGCGCAAGCTCGTCCGTCGATCACGATGCCGAAAAAGCCCTGGTCAGCAAAGTCGCCTGGCGCCTGATGCCGCTGATCATGGTCTGTTACCTGTTCGCCTTTTTCGATCGCATCAACATCAGCTTCGCCAAGTTCCAGCTGCAAGCCGACCTGAGCCTGAGCGATACCGCTTACGGTCTCGGCGCCGGGCTGTTCGTGGTCGGTTATGTGCTGTTCGAGGTGCCCAGCAACATGATGCTGTACAAGGTCGGCGCGCGCCGCTGGATCGCCCGAATCATGATGTCCTGGGGCGTGGCGACGGCACTGATGGTCTTCGTGACCAGTGAATGGCAGTTCTACGCGCTGCGCTTTGTGATCGGTGCGATGGAAGCCGGTTTTGCCCCGGGCGTGCTGTATTACCTGACGCTGTGGTTTCCGCAGCACTTCCGTGGCCGCATCACCTCGATGCTGTTTCTCGCCTCAGCGTTTGCCGGGCTGGTCGGCGCGCCGTTCTCCGGTCTGGTACTGGAACACCTCGACGGCGTGCTGCAAATGCGCGGCTGGCACTGGTTGTTTCTGCTCGGCGGCGTGCCGTGCATCGGTCTCGGTTTTCTGGTGCTGATGCTGCTCAAGGATCGCATCGAGGATGCGCACTGGCTGACGGCTGACGAGAAGAAACTGCTGTCCAGCCGCATCGCCCAGCATGAACCGCACAAGAGCGGCGGCTCGCTGCTGGCGGCGTTGAAGATTCCCGGTTTCCTGACCTTGGGCCTGATCTACTTCCTGATCCAGGTGGCGTCCTACGGTTTGAATTTCTGGGCGCCGCAATTGATCCGCAGCGCCGGCACCGAGAGCCCGGTGATGATCGGCCTGCTGACGGCCATTCCGTACATTTGCGGGGCGATCAGCATGGTGGTGATCGGGCGCTTGTCGGACGCGACCGGTGAACGGCGCAAGTTTGTCGCCGGGCTGGTCATTGTCGGGGCGATCGGTTTTTTCAGCGCCGGGATATTTGCCAGCCACACCACGTTTCTGATCGTCGCCCTCGGCTTGCTCGGCGCCGGGATCATTGCCTCGATTCCAAGCTTCTGGACCCTGCCACCGAAGTTGCTTGCCGGTGCTGGCGCTGGCGCGGCGGGCGGGATTGCGGTGATCAACACGCTGGGGCAATTCGGCGGGATCGTCAGCCCGGTGATGGTCGGGCGGATCAAGGATCTGACCGGCAGCACCACGCCGGCGCTTTACGTGATTGGCGTGGCGGCACTGATTGCGGCGGCGTTGCTGTTGTGGGGACTGCCGCAGAAACTGCGCACGCTCGACAGGTTCTGAGATCGGCGGCGCCTGCAATGACGCCTTCGCGAGCAAGCTCGCTCCCACAGTTGATCGCATTCCTCCAGTTGGAATTCGGCACCTGTGGGAGCGAGCCTGCTCGCGAAGACTGACTTCCAGACGCTGAAAATCATCGATTAAAACGATCATCCAGCAGCCATTGCATTCCTCTCAAACACCCCGCCAAACTGAATCAACACCACTCCCGCAATCAACAACACCGCACCCAACACCCGCGACACCGTCAGCTGTTTCTCCACCAGTCCAAACAAGCCCAAGTGATCCAGCGCCATCGAGGCAATCACCTGCCCGGCCAACGCCAGCGCAACAAACCCCGAAGCCCCAAGCTTTGGCAGCAGCATCACCGCCAACGCCACAAAACACACGCCAAATGCGCCACCCGCCCACATCCACAACGGCGCCTTGCTGATAAACGCCATAGACGGCGGGGGCAAACGCAACGCCAAAATCACTGGCAACAACACCAAAACGCTCACCAGCAACGACGCCAACGTTGCCCACAACGGATGCCCCAGCCCGCGCGCAAGATTGCTGTTGATCGCACTTTGAAACGGCACTACTGCCCCGGCAAACGCGGCCAGCGCCAACAATCCGGTCCACTGCAACGTACTCATGATCAAGCTCCACAAGGTTTTGCTGGACTCTAGAGTATTCGTCGCGCAGATTTAAATTCCGTTTCGTCATCCAGAACATGCACCAGATGAATGATCTGCGCCGTATCGACCTCAACCTGCTGGTGATCCTCGACGCCTTGCTCAGCGAGCAACACGTCACCCGCGCCGCCGAGCGTCTGCACCTCAGTCAACCGGCGGTCAGCCATGCGCTGGCGCGGTTGCGCGATCTGCTCGGCGATCCGTTGCTGGTGCGCGCAGGCGCGACGCTGGTGCCGACGGCGCGGGCGCTGGAATTGGTCGCGCCGTTGACCGAAGCGCTGGCTCAGGTGCAATCGCTGCTGGCGCCGAACACCTTCGATCCGGCCAGTGCGCGTCGGACGTTTCGTGTGGCCATGTCGGACTATGGCGCGGCGATCATTCTGCCTACGCTGATCCGCACTTTGCGCCGGGAGGCACCGGGGATCGACTTGCAAATCAGCCATGCCAGTCGTGAAGGCATGCTCGAAGGCGTGCTCAATGGCGATATCGACGTCGCCGCCGGCGTCTTCCCGGAAATGCCCAACGAACTGCGCAACTCGGTGCTGTTTGAAGAACGCTACGTCTGCCTGCTGGATCGCCAGACGCTGCCGGCCAACGGTGTGCTGGATTTGCCGAGCTACCTGTCGCGGCCGCACGTATTGCTGGAAATGCGCGGCAGCGGCACGCCGGAAATCGAGCGTGCCTTGACATCTCTGCGTGAGCGCCGCCGCGTCGCGATCAGCCTGCCGCACTGGAACGTCGCGCCGCAGTTCATCAGTGGCACGGATCTGATTCTGACGGTGTCCTCACGCAGCGTCCGCGAGATCGATCAGCGTGAACTGATCGTGGTGCCGCCACCGTTCGAGATTGCGCCGTTTAAGTTTGTACTGGCGTGGCATAAGCGGCGGGGTGGGGATCAGGCGTTGAACTGGTTGAATCGGACGATTGAGGAGGGGATAGTGCGCGGCTGAAAAAATAATCAAGGAGCGGGAAGTGACAATGAAGTCTGGCTGGATCGGTTGTGCGGCATTGTGCGGTTGGTTGCTGGCAGGGCAGGCATTGGCCGATTGCACGCCGGCACCCACGGCGCATGAGATGGATTTTTCCCTCTGCAAGGACTGGCCGGCGTATCCCGGACTGACGCTCACCGCCGCCGCCAATTTCTCACCCGATCCGGTATATGGCGCGTCAGGGACGGTGGGGCTTTACGACCTGCATTTGTCCTTGGTGACGAGCGCAGACTCGCAGCCGTTAGCGAGCTTTTATCAGCCCTCCGCATTCTCTGTGGATGCCATCGCGCTTGATGA
The DNA here is from genome assembly GCF_044743175.1 of Pseudomonas sp. NPDC087690. Classification (NCBI taxonomy): domain Bacteria; kingdom Pseudomonadati; phylum Pseudomonadota; class Gammaproteobacteria; order Pseudomonadales; family Pseudomonadaceae; genus Pseudomonas; species Pseudomonas sp. NPDC087690. The sequence continues at coordinate 40,931 of NZ_JBIUVX010000008.1, read as the reverse complement.
ACTGAAATTTGATACCGCCCGCTATAAGCTCGCGCCGCAATTGCAGGCCTTTGGCGTTCGGGTTCGATTCAAAGGCTCTTCCCGTGTGAATCCTGTGGATGAAACCTGGTTGTCGCTCTATGTGAAAGACGGCAACGCATTGCGTCCGGTAATGGATCGACTGGTGGTTTATCAATACGGCGGGGAGTGGGATGGCGATTGTGCAGGGGAGCGCTACGAGACGACGCGAACCGTGGCGTTGGCCAAGACCAGCACCCATGGCTATGCCGACCTGATTATCAAAACGATCAGTAGCTCAACCACAGGCAAGGGAGAGGACGCGGCGTGTGTATCCAATACTGTCGCGCAGAAACCGGTCTTGACGACACTTCGTTATGACGGCAAAAACTACGTAGTGCCTGAAGATTTCAAAGGCCACTAAGACCGATGTCTTTTACTCAAGGAAGAACAATGATCTCGCGTATCACCTTGCTGGGCTCTTTTATCGCAATGGGTCTTTTGACTATGACCGCTCAAGCCCAGCCTGTTTGCGAAGTGAAGAAGTTCGACGGCCAGTCCCTTTCGCGCTGCAAAGCGTGGCCGGCGTTCAACGACCAGTCGATTGCGGCGAAATCTTCATTTCTCTCGGATTCGGGCGACGATGAGATGGGGACGTTCGATCTGGAACTGGCGCTCGTCAGTTCGACAAGCGGCAAGAGTCTCGCTACCTATGCCAAGCCGGGTGCCTACAATTCCGATGCCATCAGTTTCGACGATCTGACAATCGATACGGCCCGTTACCGATTGGCTGCAGATGTCCGTGCATTCGGTTTGCGTTCAAAATTCGCCAGTCATGGCTCCAGAGCCAATCCTTACGCAAAAACCGATTTGGCGTTGTATGTGCGGGAGGGCAACAAATTGCGCCCTGTGCTGGAAGGCTTGGTGATTCGCAAGGAGTTCGGCGAAGGGACGGATGAATGTGGAACCGAGGACACGCAAATCCGCAGAACTATCGATATCGGCCCGACGAGCCACCATGGATTCGCCGATCTGATCGTCAGCTCGAGTGGTTCAATTTACAAATCCTTCCTGTCGGACAAGAAGTGCATCTCGAAAACTATCGAGATGAAGAAAACTCGCGTCACCCTGACCTACGACGGCGAACAATACACCGTCCCCGAAGACCTCAGAGGTTACTGACCCGATGCTCACCGGCCTCAATCACTTGACCCTCGCGGTCAGCGACTTGAATCGCAGCCTCGCCTTCTACCGTGATGTGCTGCAGTTGGGTGTCGAAGCGACGTGGGACGCCGGTGCCTACTTGTCGCTGCCTGGGCTGTGGTTGTGTCTGTCGCAAGATCCGCTGCGCAAAGCCGAGGCGTGCGGTGATTACACCCATTACGCGTTCAGCCTTGATGCAGCGGATTTCTCAACGTTCGTAGCAAAGCTAAAAATGGCGAACGTGCAGGAATGGCGGGATAACCGCAGCGAAGGTGCGTCGTTCTACTTTCTCGATCCCGACGGCCACAAGCTCGAAGTGCATGTCGGCGATCTTGCATCGCGACTGGCAGCTTGCCGGCAAAAACCGTACGCCGGCATGCGTTTTTACGACGAGTCATGATCAGACACATTTGTCTGTTATAGACTGGCGGCCACGTGATCGGGCGCTTGCAGGTTTTCCATGACTCCATCGTTGTTAATGGCCGTGCTGGCCTCGGGTTTCATTTACGGTATTACGCCCGGGCCGGGTGTGCTGGCGGTATTCGGCATCGGCGCAGCTCACGGGCGGCGGGCCGGGGCGGGGTTTCTTTGCGGGCATCTGCTCGGTGATGTGGTCTGGTGCAGCACGGCGCTGATTGCGATTGTCGGCGCCCGGGAAATCGGCAGCACCGCGTTTGATGTGCTCGGTGTGCTCAGCGGTTTGTACCTGTTCTGGCTCGGCTGGCGCGCGGTGCGGGCCCAGCGGCGCAACGGCGATGAACCACAGGGCGCGGCGCGCAAGCCGTTCTGGCACGGAATTCTGTTTGGTTTGACCAATCCCAAGGCCTATCCGGTGGCGGTCGCCACGTTCACCGCGCTGCTATCGAGCCGCGCCGAACTGCTCAACTGGTCGATGCTGCCGATGTTGATTGCCCTGAGTTTCCTCGGTGGCTTGCTGGCCTACGCTATCCTCATTGGTGTGGTCGGCGCGCAGCGGGTGCGCACGATGTATCAACGTCATGAGCTGCTGATCACCCGGCTGTGCGGGGTGATGTTCATCGGTTTCGCCATCAACGCACTAATGCATGCGCTGCCTGGGCTGATGCCGAACAAGGCTTGAAGGTGTGTGCAGGGATGCGCAATCAAGAGGTCAGGGATGGTTAATCAGTGCTGCATTGCCCGGACACCCACGCTGAACCATGGAAAGCCGAAATTCCGCGCCGTTGGCGAGTTTTATAGACCTCTTGCTGGACGCCGTTTGCGCGGTCGACAAGCAGGGGCGCTTCGTTTTTGTCAGCGCCGCTTGTGAGCGTGTTTTCGGCTATTCGCCTGAAGAGTTGATCGGCCGGCAAATGATCGAGCTGGTACACCCGGCGGATCGTCAGCGTACTCTGGCTGCCGCCAACGAAATCATGGGTGGCGAACCCAAACTCAACTTTGAAAACCGTTACCTGCGCAAGGACGGCAGCGTCGTGCACATCCTCTGGTCGGCGCGCTGGTCGGAAGTCGATCAACTGCGCATCGCCGTGGCGCGCGACATCACCGAGCGCAAGCAGGCCGAATCGCGCCAGGCAGCGTTATACGCGATTTCCGAAGCGGCCCATGCGGCGGAAGATCTGCTGGCGCTGTTCAAGCGTATTCATCTGATCATCGGCGAATGGCTGCCGGCGATGAATTTCTCCGTGGCGCTGTACGACGAGCATTGCGCACAACTGAATTTCCCTTATCACGTCGACGATCACGAATTGCAGCCCGAGCAACCGGGAACCGTCACCGGACGGCTGTGCACGGAAGTTATCCGTAGCGGCCAGCCGATTCTTCTTACGCCGGACAGTACAGATTCCCCAGCCGATTTCGCCGAGTTGGTGGCGGGGCAGAACGCGCCCTGCTGGCTCGGCGTGCCGTTGAATTCGAAAAACGGCACCATCGGCGCCTTGATCGTCAAAAGCCTGCCCGGCGGCGAGCGCTACACCGAGCAAGACAAGGAACTGCTGCAATACGTTTGCGCCCAGGTCGCCACGGCCATCGAGCGTCAGCAATTGCACGCCCGCCTGCGACGTATGGCGCAGTACGACCAGCTGACGCAGCTGCCCAATCGTGAATTGCTGCGCGATCGCTTGAAGGCTGCGTTGGCCGGCGCTCGCGAGCAATCAGGGCATATGGCCTTGTTGTATGTCGACCTGGATCGCTTCAAACAGGTCAACGACACCTTTGGTCACGCCGTCGGCGACATGCTCCTGCAAACCGTGGCCAACCGCCTCAAGGGCTGCGTGCGGGAAACTGACACGGTGGCCCGAATTGGCGGCGATGAATTTGTCGTGCTGCTGCACAGCGTGCAGGTTTCGCAAGATGCCGACAGCGTGGCGGAAAAAATCCGACAGGTGCTGGTACAACCGATGCGACTCGATGGCCACAACCTGCATATCGAACCGAGCATCGGCGTTGCCCGCTATCCAGAGCACGGCAGGGAGGAGCAGCAACTGTTCCGCCATGCCGATCAGGCAATGTACGCCGCTAAACGCTTGAACCATCACGCGCTCAGTAGCTGATCCGGCGGCGCCGTTCGTCGCGGCGACTGCAACTTTTCTAAACCTTTGCGGCCCGGGAAATTCTCAATCTAGGCGGGCACCTGCTCGCCACGATCATTACCAAGAGGTAGAGAATCATGCCTAATTCAAGAAACTCGAACTCGGGAAACTTCGCCAACGATCGAACGAAGGCCTCTGAAGCAGGTCGCAAAGGTGGGAAAACCACCACAACGACCGTCGACAAAGAGCCAAAACCAGACATGGGCCGCAAGCCCGCTCAGAAGTCGAAGTAGTCGGTGAAGGTAGTTTTGATTGAGAGGCGGGGGCGTAAGCTCCCGCTTGAATTTCGCAAGTAAGGAGGGCGCGACCATGAGCCGGATGGCCACCCGTATACGCAACATCAGTTTTGCATCGCTGTTGGGCCTGTTTGCCAGCAGTGCTTTTGCCCAGTCGCCCGCCGATTTCATCAACGATGCCTCGGCCAAAGGCATGGCCGACATCGAGGCCAGTCGCCTGGCCCATGGCAAGGCCGAATCCAAAGAGGTCAAGGACTACACCATCGTCGTCATCAACGACCGCACGACGGCCAACCAGCATCTGGCGAAGATCGCCAAGAAGCTCGACCTGCCCGTCGCACCGCGTGAAGAACTGGCCGGCAAGGCAAAAGAATTGATGCCGCCAGTGACCGAGGGCGCATCCTTCGATCAGGCTTACGCCGCTAGTCAGGTCAAAGCCACTGAAGAGGCCATCGAGCAGATTCAGCAGCAAGCGCAGACCACCGACGTGCCGGAGATCAAGGCGTTTGCCGACGAGACCTTGCCGAAATTGCAAAGCCATCTAGAGAAGGCTCGCGCGCTGCAGGCTAGCCGCTAATCAATAGCAAAAGATCGCAGCCTTCGGCAGCTCCTACACGATCCCTGTAGGAGCTGCCGAAGGCTGCGATCTTTTGCTTTTTTATCTAACCATCAGCACTCATTCAAATCCTGCTTGGACTTACTCTTCTCACCCAACCCCTCAAGATTAAAAACCTCACCCTCGCCCAACGAGCGGTAGTGCCTGCGCAACGCCTCCAACTGCTTCAAATCGAGCGCCTCCAGCCCAAGCATCGCGTTCTGCGCCTCTTTGGTCACCAACAGCAATTCATCGATTTTCAAATGCAGAATATCGGTGTCGCGGTTCTGCGTGTTCTGAATCAGGAACACCATCAGGAACGTGATGATGGTGGTCGAAGTGTTGATGATCAGTTGCCAAGTGTCGTTGTAATCAAAGATCGGCCCGCTCAGTCCCCACAACCCGATCAGGATCAATGCGCCCATGAAGGTCTTGGGACTACCGGCCACCATCGCGAGCTTCTGGGAGATTTTTGCGAATTTCATAGCGGTGTTCCTTATTGAGGGGAGTGCTTGAAATTCAGACATTGGCGGGATTGGGAAAATTCTACTGATGTGTGAAATGTCCCTGAAAAACCGGCCTCCCGACCGGTTTCAGTATTAGTACTCTAAGCCTCGAGTTCGACGTCGACGTTCCAGTGGAAGTAACCCACCACCTCGCACTGCTGATTGACCAGCATGAAACTCAGTTCGCATTGCACATCGCCAGGTTTCTTCGGCGTGCAGGTCCAATAATGATCGTCAGCTTTTCGACTGCCCGGCGTTGTCGGGTCGTCCGGGTTGGGCGCGGGCACGGTCAGGTCGGTATGAATTTGCAAGTCAGGTTCGGAAAGCACGCCGTTGTCTGCCACTGTCATCCGGTACACAACCACACTGTGTTCGGCGATCAGGCTGACGGAGCGTCCGCGAAAGTGCAGGTCGCGGTCAATCTCAACGGGGATTGTTACTTTGCTGTCATTTATGACTATATCTTTCGAGTCATTACCTATGGCGAAAAAGATCAGCCCATCGGTAATGCTCGTCGGTGCGGCGGCGTCCAGGCTTGGGTTCGGATAACGCGCCAGTACTGATTCAGCGTCGACGATCAGCAGCACATTGTGTGCGCTGGTAACGCCGGATGATGGTGACGGAATCGGTTCGCTAGTCATCATGGCTTCCTTTCATGATGTTGGCAGGAAACGACAGCCGCTTCGGTCAAGGCAAGACATCCTGTTCCGGCCGGGGCGGCGACGGATCGGTCGGGCCCCCTGTCTCCAAGGGGCTCGGAGCGTCATCAGTTGTGAATGGAGATGAACGGATCCCACGAGCAGCAGCCGATGATCTGGCAGTTGCGATCGACGATCAGGAAGTGGAAGTGATACGTCACGCGACCACAGTCCAGGGTTTCGGATGACCAATAGTGGTTGTCGACTTTCTGGCAGCTTGGCACGGATGGATTGCTTGTATTGGGCACAGCTACGCACGCTGTGGCCTTGCGCGGGGAGGGGGGCGAGATCAGGTTCTCCCCGGCGTTGGGGATGAATTTGTAGAAAATCACCGCCTGTTCGAAGCTCTGCGACAGGCTGGTTTCGCGCCAGCGAATCAGATCGCCGACCTGAGCCTTGAGGTCCAGTTCGCCACCGGCCTGGCCACTGACGACGTTGTCCTGATTGGTGACCATGTACACATGTTTCCAATCGATCAGCGTGGGGTTCTTCGGATCCTTGCTGATGTTTGGATACTTTTTCAGAATGGTTTCGGTGTCGATGGAAACCAGAATATCCGTCACTCGAGACATGGTGATGCTCCTTTTTCATAGTGAACGTCGGACTGCAATCCAGTCACGACGATGCTTGCTTGCCGTATGGCTTTTGCCAGCACACTACTGGGGGAACCCACTGATCACGAGAAATGAACAGGCCGTGCTCCTTGCACGAAATCGACTGATTCGGGTTCCTTCCGATTGCCGCTCCTTGACTATAGGTACGATTTTTTAGCTGTCAAAATCGCTTTTGTCCGGCTCGACGGACGGTCGCCGAATCCAGAAGGTCCGACCTATTGGCTATAAGCAGGCAGGCCGGTCTGACACCGTTTGAAATCGAGCCGCTGTGGAACTGCTCGCTGCGCACCCTGTATCGTGACGAACCGCTGAAATGTCCCGACAGGAGAACGCAATGAGTTGGTCCGCCAAACAATACGTCGCTTTCGAAGATGAACGCACCCGCCCGGCCCGTGATCTGCTGGCGGCGATTCCCACACCTGAAGCGCGAACAGTGGTCGATATCGGTTGCGGTCCCGGCAACTCGACTGAGTTGCTGGTGCAGCGTTTTCCGGGGGCGAAGATCAGCGGGCTGGATAGCTCGGCAGACATGATCGATGCCGCACGCAAGCGCTTGCCGGATTTGCGCTTCGATGTCGCCGAGATTGATAAATGGGCCGATTCAGGGCCGTTTGATGTGATCTTCGCTAATGCCGTATTGCAGTGGGTGCCGGATCACGCGACGTTGTTGCCGGCGCTGGCCAGCAAGTTGTCGGCGGGTGGCAGTCTGGCGATCCAGATGCCGGATAACCTCAATGAATCCTCACACCGTTTAATGCGTGAAGTCGCTGCGAATGGTCCGTGGGCGAGCAAGCTCAGCGGCGCTGCGGGGCAACGTACCGACATGGCGAGTGCCAGTGATTATTTCTCGATGCTGCGGCCACACTGCGCTCGGGTCGATGTGTGGCGCACCACCTATCACCATCAGCTGTCTGGCGGGGCGGCGGGGGTGGTGGAGTGGTTCAAGGGGAGTGGGTTGATTCCGTTTTTGAATCCGCTGACCGAGGCGGAAAAGGCGCAGTACCTGGAGCAGTATCTGGCGGAGGTCGGGAAGGCTTATCCGGCGTTGGCGGATGGTTCGGTGCTGTTGCCATTTCCCAGGTTGTTTATCGTTGCGACACGTTGAAATGAGTCGGACGTGTTGTTCGGCTGGGAATTTCGGGTGCGCTTTCGGACGGGCCCCTCATCGGGACGCCGCCCGCCCAGCCCTCTCCCTAGGGAGAGGGAGAGGGAGCCGAGTTGTTGTTTCCAAACCTGAGTTCGCCTCGATTTTGCACGTCGGCGTAGCTCAGGAGGGCAACTCGGTCAGTCCCCTCTCCCTCTGGGAGAGGGCTAGGGTGAGGGGCTTTAAGCTCAGCGCTGCACCGCCACCAACATCATCATCGGCCGTTCCCGCTCTTCCGCCAGCGCCGGTTGCGCCGCGATTTCAGCATCGCTCGGCCCCCATTCATTGACATGTCGAATCGTGAACCCCGCATCGATCAGCGAATTGAGCAATGTCCCAACCGTACGATGCTGCTTGATCACGCCCTCAGCCAGCCAGTTCGTCACCCGCTCACCCTCCAACTGATAACTGTCCAGCGGCCAACGCTTGTTACCTTCAGCGTCAATCAACCAACCCGGATTGCGCGGCGCCATGAAGATCGGATGCTCAATGGAAAACACAAAATGCGAACCCGGTTTCAGCGCCGCGTACAGGTGCGCAAACAGCCCCGGCAGATCCTTGATGTAGTGCAGCGCCAGTGAGCTGTAAGCCAGATCAAAACTGCAGGCGGGTAGCTCGAGCTGTTCCAGATCGGCGCGCTCATAACGAATGTTCGACTCCGTTGTAGACTCCCGCGCGCGCTCCAGCATTTTCTCCGAAACATCCAGCCCCAAGACACTGGCCGCGCCATTCTCAATCGCCCAGCGACTGAACCAGCCATAACCGCAGCCCAGATCCACCACATTCAAACCGTGCATGGATGGCAACAGCGTCTTGAGCGCAGGCCACTCCGGCGCCGCGTCGAGGCCGCCGATGGAGCGGTTCATCTGGCTGTAGCCTTGAAAGAATTCGGGATCGTCGTAAATGTTTTGCGTCATGGTGAAGTGCTCTTTTGAGTTCGATCGTCAGCGGCAACGTGGCCGCGATTGGAATCCCTCGAAAGTGATGGCGCGTATTCGTCGATGGCCGCGCAGGGGGAGGGTGGTGGTCGATGGGGAAATGCTAGTCGGTTGGGCGAGAGGTGAAAACCGGCGGAGTGTTGTGGGTCTGTAATGTCGGGGAAAACGCTATGTTTTATCGCCGCGTAAACATCTTCCGGGCGAAGTGTTTAAAGGCGTGCAGTGTTACGTCCTGAAGCCTACAAATCCTTGCGCCGTTGCCTACCGCTACGCCAGAATCCGCCGGCTTGTGCGCCTGGGGGGCGGTCGGTAACTTGGTTCGCGTCACTGATTTCCAGTGATCGGGTTTAGTAGCCCGGCATCCTCAATCTAAATAGCTGCATGAGTACCACTCAGTCAGGCGAATGCTTGCACCTGATGGTGGCTGTGCGCATGGCGCCCTCGGGTGCGCCGGATTTGGATTGGGGTCCGGTCTACTAACTTGCGCACAGCTGCCACCCATCCGTTTAGTAGCGAGATCGGTTGCGGCCTTACTAAAAGGTCTCAATCCAATGTTCAAAGTTACGCCCAATCCGCCGGAAACCGATCCGGCATCCCCCTACGAATCACCCAACTCAAAGAAATTCCACGAAGCCGCCGAACGCGCCCTCGACCACTATCTCAGCCCTACGGCCAGAATCATGGGTTCCACCCACGAACCCGAACCGATGTACCTCGCCAACCCTACCTACGACACCGAGTCTCTGCTGGCCAACGCCAGCGAAACCCTCGGCTCGGCCACCACCATGCTCAACAACTTCGCCGCGTTGCTCGACACCTCACACCGCAAGACTGCACTCGGCATCGCGCAGGTCGTCATGTTGGGAGAATTGGCGGTGAATCAGGCACTGGATAAGGTCGTGCCAGCGGGGTAATCACAAAATCGTCGAGGTGTAGCAGACACAAAAAAACCGGCTCTAAAGGCCGGTTTTTTGTAATTGCGGCTACAGACATTCACGATTCAAGGCGCCAACATCCGCAACGCCGCCGAAGTCAAAAACGCCGAACGATTCTTCTCCTCCGGATGATGGTGAACGTGAAGATCAATGCGCTCAAGCAGGTAGCCCGGCAGCGTAATACTCACTTCTTGCGGACTCCCGAGGCACCGACCGACATCCGCGTCCACCAACGCCCAAACGCAGCCTGCGTATTTCGGATTGGAGAAGTGAGTTCCAGGTTTCCCAGCGACCGGAATGGCTGCACCACTTTCCGCCAGAATTTCGATGTGGGCCTCTATGGCCGCTTTTGCCATCTCAATGGCATCCTCTTGATCATCTCCGGCAGAAAAACATCCTGGCAGATCCGGCACCTCAACACCCCAGGCACACTCACCGTCACTGGCAGAGATTGCGATTGGATAGAGCATCTGGATAATCCCCTTGAGCACGCAGCGCTTCTTATCGTTAGAGAGATCAAAGGGTAAGGGGAGATGGCGTATCTGCAATCAACGGTGTGTTTCTGAATGGTTCTGCACCCAATTGGCAAACCTCAAATCCCAGCCACAAAAAAACCGGCCCTATGGGCCGGTTTTTCTATCCTGCATCCCCCGTCAAAATCACAACGTGAGACCAATATTCGAGTGGAGCGGGTAGAGGGAATCGAACCCTCGTCGGAAGCTTGGGAAGCTACTGTTCTACCATTAAACTATACCCGCTCAGAGCGGCTGACTTTGTACCAGACTCGGCCACGGATTTGAAGTTTTTCTTTTACTCATGAACGCTTTGAATCACTGCAAACGGTCAATCGCGGGCGAGCACTGCAGTGAGAAAAGCAAAATCCCAACCCCGCAGTCTCGCGCGCGATGACACTTTTTCAAATGGCGAATGCATGTTGATCCTGAACAAACGAGTAACGCGTTCGGCTGGTCTGCTGCGCCGGTTTCAGAAAGCCGAGCAGGGCGTTCTGGCTATCGCGGCAAGCGGCCTTGTGCTCCATATCGAGAAAATGCCCGGTGGCTTGCAGCGTGGTGAACGTGCTCTGCGCCACGTGGTTGCCGAACAGGCGTGCGTCTTCGGCAGCGGTGTATTCGTCCCATTCGCCGTTTAGAAACAGCACCGGCACGTTGATCTTTTTCGCTGCGTTCAGATAGCACTGCCGATCGCTGTGCAGTACGTCGCTGATGTGGAAGTGCATCTGCCCGTATTCGTGCTCGGCGAGGCTGCTGACGTGGCGATAATTGAAGCGTTTGAACAGTGATGGCAGGTGTTTGCCGATGGTGCTGTTGACCAGATGGCCGACGCGGTCGCCGTCGCGCTGGCCGAGGTAGTCGACACCGCGTTCGAGGTAGTCGAGCATGTGCGCGTTGATCACTGGCGAGAACGAGCTGATCACCGCCCGTTCGATGCGCCGTGGCTGGTGGGCGAGGGCGACCAGGGTCGCGGCGCCGCCCCAGGAGAACGACAGCACGTGTTCGGCGGCGAAGTGGTCGATCAACTCGAGCAGAATCTGCCCTTCGACGTCCTTGGTCAGATGTTTCTCGTGGCGGTTGTGGGCTTTTGACCGGCCCGCGTAGGGCTGGTCGTAGCAAACCACGTTGAATTGCGGGTGCAGGTTTTTCACAGTCTGTGCAAACGACGCAGTCGTGGCCATCGAGCCGTTGACCAGGATGATGGTCTTTTCTGCGGCGTCTGCGCGATAGAACTCCGTGTAAACCCGATACTGACCCTGTATATCCAGCACAGCGATTTCTGGCCTCATGTCATAAGACTCCTGGCAAGCAAGCGGGTATGCGCGCAAATAGACATTGCACGAGCTTTGTGACAGGTAGGCATACGCCTGGAATTTGCTTGGCCCATGTCGATCCGTTACGGCAGGTCGACGGGTATTGTTATTGGCGGGCAGTCTGCCGGCTGAGGCGAAGCCCTGAGGCTTACGACCGGCAAAAAGTTTCTTAGAAGTATGTTGTGACTCATCGGTCACAATCTGGCCGACGTCCTGATTCAAGCAGGGGAGTCGGCATCGCGCAAGTGCCGTTGGTAAATTGTTCGACAACTTCTGCTGAGCGGTCGCCGGCTTAGAACAAATGGATCTCTTCGGTGCGCAAAGCGCGGTACTCGCCCGGTTTTAGCGCGTTATCGAGCAGCAGCGGACCCATGGATTCGCGGTGCAGGCGCAGGACTTTGTTGTTGAAAAAGCCAAACATGCGCTTCACCTGATGGTAGCGACCTTCAACGATGCTGAGCCGCGCCGAGCGTGGGCCGAGCAGCTCCAGTTGCGCCGGTTGCGTGGTCAGATCCTCGAACGCGAAGTAAATCCCCTCGGCAAAGGTGCTCGCATATTGCGCGCCAATCTCCTGCTCGGTCTCGACGTAATAGACCTTCGGCAATTTGGTCTGCGGCTGGGTCAGGCGGCGCGACCACGCGCCGTCGTTGGTGATCAGCATCAGGCCGGTGGTGTTGAAGTCCAGGCGTCCGGCGATGTGCAGGTCGTCCTTGTCCGGTTCATCGATCAGGTCGAGCACAGTCGGATGCTGCGGATCACGGGTGGCGCTGACGCAACCCGGTGGTTTGTGCAGCATGAAGTAGCGTGCCGGTTTGCCGCTTTGCAGGACTTCGTCATCGACTTCGACGCGACTGAAATCCAGCACCTCGCTGTGCGGATCGCTGACGATTTTTCCGTCAATCCGCACGCGCTTTTCCACCAGCAACAGGCGAACCTGCTGACGGTTGTAGCGGGGCAGGTTGCTGAGAAAACGGTCGACGCGCATGTTCAGAGTTCGGTGAATGAAGGGCCGCGCATCTTACGGGATCGGCCGCTTGGCCGCTTGCAGTTGCGCCTCGACCTGCGCGCAACGCGGGCACAGGCAGGATTGGTTGCGCAGCGCTGGCGGCAGCGCTTCAAGCACGGCCGGGTCGATGCTCACGCCATAGCACCAGCATTCGCGGTCAGCGGTGCGCGGGTCGGCCAGGCTGCAGTCGTTACGGGCGCCGCAGGCCGGGCAAAGGTCGGGTTTAACTTCAGAATCAGGCATAAGTCGAGTGAGGCATTTCCACGCAGGTGCGATTGCGGCCGGTTTGTTTGGCTCGGTACATCGCATGATCGGCCCGCGACAGCAGGCTGTGCAAGGTGTCATCGCGTTGCAGGGCGGTGGCGCCGATGCTCACGGTCAGATGGAGTCGGTGGCCGTCGTAGGCATATTCGTGTTGTTCGACGTGTTGGCGGATCTTCTCGGCAATTTTCTGACCGGTGTCGCCGTCGGTGTCCTTCAGCAAAACGATGAATTCCTCACCGCCCCAGCGACAGACAATGTCGGCATGGCGCAGGCAGCTTTGCAGATCGCGAGCGAAACCGATCAACACCTGATCACCGGCCATGTGCCCGTAAGTGTCGTTCAACACTTTGAAGTGATCGAGGTCGAGCAGCAACGCGGTCAGCGGTTTGGTCTCGCGCTGCGCTTCGTGCAGGGCCTGTGCGGCGAGTATGTCGAAACCACGGCGGTTGGGCAGTTCGGTGAGGCTGTCGAGGGTGGCCTGAGCCTGGATTTTGCTTTGATAGCGTTTGATCACACGGTTGAGCAGCGCCAGGACAATCAGCGTCACCAGCAGGCAGATCAGCAGATTCAGATACAGCGACTGGCGGATTTCGCTCAGCGCGCCGTCTTCGCGTTTATCAACAAACAGGTACCAATTCAGCTCCGGAATAAACCGTACGTTGAGGAAATGCCCTTGCCCATGAGCGGAATATTCGTAGCTGCCGCTGTGCGGTTTGGGCAACTGGCTGACCAGACTTTTCATGCTTTCGAGTTCGCCGAGGCTCTGGCCGATGTGCGCGCCTTCCGGGCCACCGTCGGCGCCGGTCAACACCAGTCGGCCAAAGGTATCGACGAAATACACGCTGCGTTGATAGCGCTGTTGATACTTGTCGATCAGTTTGATCACCGCATCTACGGTCAGACCGACGCCCGCCGCACCGATGAAGCGGTTGTGGTAGTCGTAAACCTTGTAGTTGATGAAGAACGTCAGGTTGTCCTTGTTGGCCAGATCCGGGTCGACGTTGATTTCGTATGGATCCTTCATGTCACGCACGCGGAAGTACCAGGCATCGCGCGGTTCGTCGATCTTGACCTGCTTGAGCACGCCTTTGGCGTGGTAGTAGGTGTGCGTGCTGTTGGAGACGAAGAACGCGGTGTAGGCGCCGTAATGGGTCATGACTTCGTCGAGGTAACGGGTCATCTGCTCGGGATTCTGCTCGCCGTTCACCACCCAATCGCGCATGAAGGTGTCGCGGGACATCATCGAGGAGATCAGGATCGGCCGGACCAGGTCTTTCTGGATTTCCGAGTACACCGTGTCGGAGGTCAGCGGCAGCTCGGTGTTGACGATGTTGTCGCGGATCGACGCGCGGGAGGCGTAGTAGCTGAGCAACGACGTGGCGAGGAACCCGGCGCCGAGCAGGGCGATCAGCGTCAGAACCAGTGAACGTTGCGAGTACAGGGGAGAACGAAGCGGCATGGCAGTTCCGTTGGCAGTGGCCCGATGGCAAGCATTCTAATGGCACCACGGGGAAATAACTGCTCCATGTGCGGCGCGAATGGTCGTTCCTGGCGCAAAGCCAATCTTGTAGGAGTGAGCCTGCGCGCGATTGCAGTGTGACATTCAGTGAAGATGTGGCTGATACACCGTCATCGCGAGCAGGCCCACTCCTACAAGGTTTTGCGATGGCGCGGACACCGCTGATCTGAAGCCATCGCGAACCGGGCACTGGATCGATCCGCCCCAGTCAAACGTGTGTCGGCTGCTCTGTTCCGTTGCGGCCGTGGGTCTTTCAGGAGGCCGCCATGCGTGTTCAGAAGATGTTGCTCGGCGCGGTTCTGGTTTTCGGTTTGTCCGGTTGTTATTACTACGCCGGCCCTTACGATGCTTACCCCGCCACCTACTACTATCCCGGCTATTACTCGCCCAATTACTACGGTGGTTATTACGGCCCGCGTTACTACAGCGGCCCCCGCTATTACTACGGTGGCTACGGTTATCGCGGCGGTTACGGACGGGGTTATCACGGCGGCGGATATCACAGTGGGCACCACTAATCAGCGGCTGAATGACGGTGTTTTTGCGGATGAACAAGGTTTCATAGATCACTTGTTTCAACTTGTTGCAGGAACGCACCAGATGCCGAAAACGCTGTCTGATTTTTCGACAGTCACCGATTAATTGACTGTCGCCTGCCAGCGTCGCTGGTGTGGCCAACCCGCGGTCCAGGAGGCCGCCATGTATAGACGAATTCTTCTGCTTGCTGCGTTGATGTTTTCCGTTGCCGGTTGCGTCCCGTACTCCTACGCGGACTCGTATTACAGCTCAGAGGTCTACACATCACCTGCACCGGCCTACTACAACACGGGTGGCACGTATTACAACGGTGGCAGCAGGTATTACGCGCAGCCACGCTATTACCAACCAGCTCCGCGGTATTACCAGCAACCGCGCTATTACCAATCGGCGCCGCGTTACTATCAACCGGCCCCGCGTCACTACGAAAGCCGTCGCTGGCACGGCAATGATCGCGGCCGCTGGGATGGCCACCGTCGTGGCGGTTGGGATAACGATCACCGCGGTCGTGGCAACTATGACCGACACAGTGGACGCGGTGACCACAATGGACGTGGCAACCGCTGGTAATCACCTGCCAACAGAAAGCGGCGCATAACGCGCCGCTTTTTTTGTGCCCGGATTTCAATACTGCGTCAAATCCGCCAACGGATGCCGCCCCTCCCAGACCTTGTGAAAGTGCGCCTCAACCACCGCTTCCGGCACATGGTTGATATCCGGCCAATGCCAGTGCGGCTTCTGATCCTTGTCGATCAATCGCGCGCGAACCCCTTCGCTGAACTCCGGGTGCCGGCAGCAATTGAGGCTCAGGGTGTATTCCATCTGAAAGACTTCGGCCAGCGACATGTGCCGGGCACGGATGATCTGTTCCCAGACCAGGTGCGCAGTCAGCGGCGAGCCTTCGCTCATGGTTTTCGCCGCGCGGGCGATCAGCGGGTCGCTGCTGTCGCGTTGCAGGCTGATGGCTTTCCACGCACAGGTGACGTCACTGACATCCAGCAACTCATCAATCTGCTGGCGACGCGGCAGCCACTGCGCTTCGGGCATTTGCGCCACGGCTTCCTGCTGCAAAGCCTTGAGCAGGCTGTTGAGCTGCATGTCCGTCTGTTCCTGCCAATTGAGCTGCAGCAGGCCTTCGATCAATTGCGGCTGTTGTTCGTCGAGCAGGAAGCGGTCGGCCAGATCCAGATCGATCGCATCCCGACCATTCATGTGCGCACCGGTGAGGCCGAGGAATAATCCGAGCTTGCCCGGCAGCCGTGCGAGAAACCAACTGGCGCCGACGTCGGGATACAGACCAATGGTGATTTCCGGCATCGCCAAACGACTGCTCGGCGTAACAATCCGCGTACTGGCGCCTTGCAACAGGCCCATGCCGCCGCCGAGCACATAACCGTGACCCCAGCAGATCAGCGGTTTCGGATAGGTGTGCAGGCTGTAATCCAGGCGATATTCCGCGCTGAAAAACTGCGCGGCCAGCGGTGGTACTTCGCCGGGGTGAGCGCGACAGGCTTCCACCAGGCTGCGCACCTCGCCGCCAGCGCAGAACGCTTTGGCGCCATTACCGCGCAGCAGCACGCAGACGATTTGCGGATCCTTGGCCCAGGCGTTCAACTTGTCGCTGAGGGCGTTGATCATCGGCAAAGACAGCGCGTTCAGTGATTGTTCAGCATCGAGGCTGGCGATACCGATGCGGGCGCCGTCGGTGCCGGTGAGTTCTTCGAAGTGCAGATTCATCGTGACCTCGATCGGGAATTTGAACGATCAGTATGATCGCTGTGGGGGAAAGTGCCGGATCTGCGTCAGATCAATTGACAAGCGTGGCCGGCTTTCCTAGGGTTCGCCCCATTGTTTTTGCCGGGTATGACCATGACTGCTGACGACCGTATCAAACTCGAACCGAGCTGGAAGGAGGCACTGCGTGCTGAGTTCGACCAGCCTTACATGGCAGAGTTGCGCCAGTTTCTGCA
This sequence comes from Pseudomonas sp. NPDC087690, assembly GCF_044743175.1. Lineage (NCBI taxonomy): Bacteria > Pseudomonadati > Pseudomonadota > Gammaproteobacteria > Pseudomonadales > Pseudomonadaceae > Pseudomonas > Pseudomonas sp. NPDC087690. The sequence goes on along the minus strand of NZ_JBIUVX010000008.1, from coordinate 24,377 downwards.
GCAGGAGCGGGCGGCCGGCAAGGAAATCTATCCGCCGGGGCCGATGATTTTCAACGCACTGAATTCGACGCCGCTGGATAAGGTGAAAGTGGTGATCCTCGGCCAGGACCCGTATCACGGCCCGGGTCAGGCCCACGGTTTGTGCTTCTCGGTGCAGCCGGGTGTGCCGGCGCCGCCGTCGCTGGTCAACATCTATAAAGAGTTGAAGCGCGATCTGAACATCGACATTCCCAATCACGGCTACCTGCAGAGCTGGGCCGATCAGGGCGTGTTGATGATCAACACCACCATGACCGTCGAGCGCGCCAACGCCAATGCGCACAAGGACAAGGGCTGGCAGTTCTTTACTGACCGGATCATTGAACTGGTCAGCGAGCGCCAGCCGCATCTGGTGTTCATGCTCTGGGGCGCGCATGCGCAGAGCAAACAGAAGCTGATCGACGCGACCAAACATCTGGTGCTGACGTCGGTGCATCCGTCGCCGTTGTCGGCATATCGCGGGTTTTTGGGTTGCGGACACTTTGGCCGCACTAACAAGTTTCTTGAGCAGAATGGCGAGACGCCGATCGAGTGGCGTTTGCCGCCGATTTGAAAAGCATCGCGAGCAGGCTCACTCCTACAGTTGGAATGCGTTCCCCTGTAGGAGTGAGCCTGCTCGCGATGGGGGCAATGCGGTCTTACTCGGGACTACGATTCCAGTACTTGAACAACGGCTCCGCCAGAAACAGCACAAACAGCAGCCGCATCACCTGCATCGCTGTCACCAGCGGCACCGACAGTTGCAGGGTCTCCGCCGTCAGACTCATCTCGGCAATTCCGCCGGGCATCATGCCCAGCGTCAGCGAGCGCAGATCCAGATGGGTCAGCGCACTCAACCCCAACGCCGCCAGCGTGGCGATCAACATGGTCAACGCCGTGCCAATCAACGTCCGCCCCATGAAGGAAGGCGCGCGGCGGAAGAACTGCCGGTTGAAGTGACAGCCCAAGCCGCTGCCAATCAGCCACTGGCCAATCTGACTGCCACCATTGGGTAAACCGATGTGCAAATCCCAGCCAATGCTCACCGCCGCGCTCACCAGCAACGGCCCGAACAGCCACGGATTGGGTTGGCGCAAACGCTGCCAGAGCCACGCGAGCAAACCGCCCGCCGGAAACAGAATTGCCAGCCAGCGCCAATCGACGCTGCCTGCGTGAGAAATCGGGTTGCCATCGCCGAGCAGATACTTGAACGCCGCCGGCACGCACAACACCACGACCAGCACTCGCAAACTCTGCCCCGCCGCAACGTGGCTGAGCATCGCGCCATTGCGCGCACCGAGGTTGACCATCTCGCCGGAACCGCCGGGCATGCTCGAGAAAAACGCCGTGGCGCGATCCTCGCCGGTACGACGCATTAACCACACGCCGACCACCGCCGACACACTGGTGACCAGCGCACCGAAGAAGATCAAACCGAAATGACTGAGCACCTGCTCCATCACCAGCGGGGTGAAGTGCAGGCCAATGCCGATGCCGACAATCCACTGGCCGCACTTGCGGCCGCCAGGGATTTCGGTGAGTTGCCATGGGGTCAGGCAGCGCACGAGGATGATCGCCAGCAATGAGCCGACCATCCACGGCAGAGGCCAGCCGATCTGGCTGGCGAGGTAACCGCCGAGCAGACCGACCAGCGGGGTTCCCCACCAGGATTTCAGTGAGGCGCGATCAAACATCGGCAATGGCGCGACGCGCGACCGAACGTTTGCGCCAGATGCGAATCAGCGGGAAGGCCAGCATCAGCGCGGTCAGCATCCATACACCGAAGGTGATCGGGCTCGACCAGAGGATTTCCAGCGCACCGTTGGAAATCGACAGCGCACGACGCAGGTTCTGCTCCATCAGACCGCCGAGGATGAAGCCCAGCAATACCGGCGACAACGGGAAGTCGAGCTTGCGCAGGATGTAACCGAAGATGCCGATACCGACCATCAGGAACAGGTCGAAGGTGGTCGCGTGTACCGCGTAAACGCCGATCCCGGTGATGATCGCGATCACTGGCACCAGCGCCCAGTTCGGCACGGCGAGGATGCGGGTGAAGATGCGGATCATCGGGATGTTGAGGATCACCAGCATGATGTTGGCGATGAACAACGAGGCGATCAGGCCCCAGACGATGTCCGGTTGTTGCTGGAACAGCAGTGGGCCCGGGGTGATGTTGTACAGCGACAGCGCGCCGATCATCACCGCCGTGGTGCCCGAACCTGGAACGCCCAGCGTCAGCATTGGCACCAACGCACCACAGGCCGAAGCACCGATGGCCGTTTCCGGAGCGGCGAGGCCACGGGCATCACCCTGACCGAATTTGCCGCTGGCACCGGCGATGCGTTTTTCGGTCATGTAAGCCACGGCGCTGGCCAGCGTCGCGCCGGCACCCGGCAGCACGCCCATGATGAACCCGAGCAAGCCGCAACGAATGTTCACCACGAACACCGACGAGGCTTCCTTGAAATTGAACATCATCCGCCCGGTGGCTTTCACCGCTTCCTGGCCGCGATGGGTTTTCTCCAGCAGCAGCAGGATCTCGCTGATCGAGAACAGGCCCAGCACCAGCACGACGAATTGGATGCCGTCGGTGAGGTGGATGTTGTCGCCGGTGAAGCGGTACACACCGCTGTTGGCATCGATGCCGACGCTCGACAGGAACAGACCGATCAACGCAGCGATGAAGGTTTTCAACGGTCGATCCCCGGCCATGCCGCCGAGGCAGACAATCGCAAACACCATCAGCACGAAGTATTCCGCCGGCCCGAAAGCAATCGCCCATTTCGCCAGCAGCGGGGCGAACAGCACCATGCCGCAGGTGGCGATAAACGCGCCGATGAAAGAACTCCACGCCGACAGCGACAGCGCCACACCGGCCAAGCCTTTACGGGCCATCGGGTAACCGTCGAGGGTGGTCATCACGGTCGATGCTTCGCCCGGAATGTTCAGCAGGATCGAGCTGATCCGACCGCCGTATTCGCAGCCCAGATACACCGCCGCGAGCAGAATCAACGCCGATTCCGGCGGCAGGCCGAGAGCGAATGCGATCGGGATCAACAACGCCACGCCATTGATCGGGCCGAGGCCCGGGAGCAGGCCGACGACGGTGCCGATCAGCGTGCCGGTCAGGGCCGTGACCAGGTTGTACGGGCTCAGCGCGACGCCGAAGCCTTGACCCAAATAACCGAGGGTATCCATATCAGTTCTCCAGCACGTCGAGCAGGCCAAGGGGCAGCGGGACTTCCATCACGCGGTCGAACAGCAGGTACAGACCGATGGCCATCAGCGTGGTCACCACGATGCTCGGCATCCAGCGACCGCCATACAGGCGCGCCATCGGTATGCCGATGAGGATGCTGCTGAGGATGAAACCCAGCGGTTCGAAGAGGCCGGCGAACACCAGCAGCAGTGCGACGCAAATGGCGATCTTGGTCAGGGTTTCGCGATCCAGTGGCGGCTCGTCTTCACTGTGTTTGATCGGCGCCGGGCGGAACACCATGTACAGCAGCCCCGCGCCCATCAGGCCGAGCATCAGCAGAGGGAAGGCGCGCGGGCCCACCGGTTCGTAGGAAAAAGCCGCTTGGTACGGCCACGCCATCAGTGCCAGACCGGCGCAAACCAGCAACAGCACGGAGGCGAAAATGCGTTGAATAAGCATGGGAGCTCCTGTGCCGCGTCCCCGCAAACGGGAACGCAGCCGCTAGACAGAGACGATCACTGGATCAGGCCGAACTCTTTGGCCAGCACTTTGTAGTCCGCGACCTGCTTCTTCACGTAGGTGTCGAGTTCCGGGCCGGTCATGGCGAACGGGAACAGTTCACGCTGATCGCGCAGCTTGGCGAACTCATCGGAGGCCAGCAGTTTGTCGAACGAGTCTTTCCACCAGGCGTAGTCTTCATCGCTGACTTTTGGCCCGAGGTAGAAACCGCGAACCACCGGCCAGACGATGTCGTAGCCTTGCTCGCGAGCGGTCGGAATGTCTTTCATTTCCGGCTCGTCGAGACGCTTGTCGGCGAACACCGCGAGCAGACGCATGTCACCGCTCTGGATGTGCGGCATGGAGTCGGAGATGTCGGTACTGCCGACCTGGATGTGGCCACCGAGCAGGGCGGTGGCGATTTCGCCGCCGCCTTCGAGGGCGACGTAACGCAGGTCACGCGGGTTGATCCCGGCAGCCTTGGCGATCAGTGCGGTTTGCATCCAGTCCTGGCTGCCGACGGTGCCGCCGGAACCGATCACCACCGAGCTTGGATCTTTCTTCAGCGCTTGAACGAGATCGTCGAGGGTCTTGTAGGGCGAATCGCTTTTCACCGCGATGGCGCCGTAGCTGGTGCCGACCGCCGCCAGCCAGCGCACGTTGGTTTCATCGAAGCGACCGAACTTGCCTTGGGCCAGGTTCAGCAACGAACCGCTCGACCATGCGACCAGCGTGCCGGCATCGGCCGGACGCTGCGCGACCACGGCGTTGTAGGCCACTGCACCGACACCGCCGGGCATGTAGGTGACGCGCATCGGTTTGCTCAGCAGCTTCTGGTTGACCAGTGCGCTTTGCACCAGTTTGCAGGTCAGGTCGAAACCACCGCCGGGGGAGGCCGGGGCGATACATTCCGGACGTTTCGGTTCAGCCATCAGTTGGCCGGCAAACAGGATGCAACTGGCGGCCAGTGCAACTTTACGCAGTGACAGGTTCATTCGATTCTCCACGGGCATTGTTGTTATTCGACGTGTTTTTCACTTACGGGCATTTACCAAAGGGCAACGCTGTAGCTCACCAGCAAACGCACTTCATCTGCATCGCGAGCCGAGTAGTTGGAGCGGTAAGTGGCATTACGCAAACGCACGGCGACATCCTTCAAGGCGCCGCTTTGTACTACATATTTGATCTCGGTGTTGCGTTCCCACTCTTTGCCTTCTTCGCCGTTCTTGAGCTTGATGTTGTCACCGCTCAAGTAGCGGCTCATGAAGCTCAGGCCAGGAATGCCGAGCTTGGCGAAGTCGAAGTCGTAGCGCGCCTGCCAGGAGCGCTCTTCAGCGCCGGCGAAATCGTTGATCTGCACGAAGTTGACCAGGTACGGGTCGCTGCCATCGACGTACGGGAAGGCGCTGTCGCCAGACATGTGTTGATAACCGGCGCTGAACTTGTGGCCGCTCAGCGCGTAGCTGACCAGACCGTTGAGCGAGCGGTTGTCGATCTCGCCGCCACGGGCCGCGCCCTGGTCATCGCTGACGGCAAAACGCAGGTCAGTGGCAAACGTGCCCGGGCCCATCGGCCGCGAGGCGACCAGGCCGAAGAAGTGCTGGTTGTAGACTTCGTCGAGTTGGGCGAAGTGGTAACTGCCGGTGATCTTGTCGGTGAACTTGTAGTCCACTCCGCCAAAATCAAAGTGCTTGCCGGCAGCAGTGCCGGCAAAACGGCTGTTCTTGTTGTTGAGGGCGATGTCCTCGAAATCGGTGCTGTCGCGATCCTTGGCTTTTTCCAGACGGCCGCCGGTGAAGGTCAGGTTCCTGATCTCTTTGGAGGTCAGCAAACCGCCTTCAAAGGTCTGCGGCAGGATGCGCCCGTCATTGGGTTTGAGGATCGGCAGTTCGGGAATCAGGCTGCCGATTTTAAGTTCGGTGGCAGATATTTTCACTTTGCCGGTCAGGCCGACTTTGGAGTACTCATCCGCCGCGCGCCCGTCGTCGTGGGTTGGCAGCAGGCCGGTGCCGGTGCGGTCCGGACTCGAATCAAGCTTGACGCCGAGCATGCCCAACGCATCGACACCGAACCCCACGGTGCCGTCGGTGTAACCCGATTGCAGATTGAGCATGAAACCCTGGGCCCATTCGTCACGCTTGGATTGCTGCGCGCTGGTGCCATCGCGAAAGTCGCGGTTGAAATACATGTTGCGGGTTTCGAAGGTGGCGCTGCTGTCTTCAATGAAGTCGGCAAAACTCAGCGGTGAAAAACCGGCAAGGGCGGCGGCACTGGCGAGGGCGGTGTGGCTGAAACGGGAAGGGCGGACAGGCGTGGAAGCCTGAGGCTGCATGGACAGCATGCGGGTGTACTCCGTTTATTGTTCTTATTGGTCGAAAACGCTTCGTGGCGTTTTTCGTAGCGCTGTGTGGCAGCAGCGACGGCAGTCGGGACTGTCCGTGGGCCGACTCTAACCGGCTAACCTTTCACTAACCTTTCAGCTGACTTTCACGGTTTTCGGGCTTCACAGCGGCGGTTGCGGCTGTAAACTCCGCGGCAAAGCGTGGCGTCGGCCATCCCTGAACGAGGTAAAAATCCATGCGTGTTCTGCTCGTCGAAGACCATCTGCAACTGGCCGAAAGCGTCGCCCAGGCGCTCAAGAGCACCGGTCTGACCGTGGATGTGTTGCACGATGGCGTAGCCGCCGACCTGGCCTTGAGCAGCGAGGAATACGCCGTGGCGATTCTCGATGTCGGCCTGCCGCGCATGGACGGTTTTGAAGTGCTGGCGCGGTTGCGCGCTCGAGGAAAAAATCTGCCGGTGCTGATGCTCACCGCGCGCAGTGATGTGAAGGATCGCGTCCATGGTCTCAATCTCGGTGCCGATGATTACCTCGCCAAACCATTCGAACTGACGGAACTGGAAGCGCGGGTCAAAGCCCTGTTGCGTCGCAGCGTGCTCGGCGGCGAGCGTCAGCAGCGCTGTGGCGTACTCGCCTATGACCTCGATACCCGACGCTTCACCCTCGGCGAAGAATTACTGACGTTGACCTCACGCGAGCAAGCGGTGCTGGAAGCGCTGATCGCCCGGCCAGGACGGGTGATGAGCAAGGAACAATTGGCCGCGCAGGTGTTTGGCCTCGACGAAGAGGCCAGTCCCGACGCCATCGAAATCTACGTGCATCGCTTGCGCAAGAAACTCGACGGTCAACCAGTGGCGATCGTGACCTTCCGCGGCCTCGGTTACCTGCTGGAAAGCCGCGATGCATAAGCCCAGCAGCCTGCGCTGGCGCTTGCTGTGGAACCTCGCGTTATTGCTGGTGGTGTTGATGCTCGCCAGTGGTTTGAGTGCTTACTGGAATGGTCGCGAAGCCGCCGACACGGCATACGACCGCACTTTGCTGGCCTCGGCGCGGACCATCGCTGCGGGTCTGTCGCAACGTGACGGCACATTGAGTGCCGATGTGCCTTACGTCGCACTCGACACCTTCGCTTACGACAGCGCCGGGCGGATTTACTATCAGGTCAATGACATCCATCAGAAGCTGATTTCCGGCTACGAAAACCTGCCCGGCCCGCCGCCGGGGACGCCGCGCACGGACAGTTATCCCGCGTTGGCGCGCTTCTACAACGCCACCTACAAAGGGCAAAACGTGCGTGTGGTCAGCCTGCTCAAGGCGGTGACCGAACCGAACATGAACGGCATGGCGGAAATCCGTGTCGCCGAAACCGATGAAGCTCGGGTAAGCATGGCGCGCAGTCTGGCGGCCGATACCTTGCTGCGATTGGGTATGTTGGCGATCGGTGCGTTGCTGTTGGTGTGGTTCGCGGTCAGTGCGGCTTTGCGCCCGTTGGAGCGCTTGCGTACAGCGGTGGAAGAGCGTCAGCCCGACGACTTGCGGCCGCTGCCATTGGTTGAAGTGCAGCATGAGCTGTGGCCGTTGGTCCGTGGACTCAATCATTTCACCGAGCGCTTGCGCGGGCAGTTCGAACGGCAGGCGCAGTTCATTGCCGATGCGGCCCATGAGTTGCGTACGCCTTTGGCAGCGCTGAAGGCGCGGCTTGAGTTGGGCCTGCGCTCCAACGATGCCGAAGTCTGGCGCTCGACGCTGGAGTCTTCGGCACAAAGCACTGATCGCCTGACCCATCTGGCCAATCAGTTGCTGTCGCTGGCGCGGGTCGAAAACGGCGCCCGGGCGATCGCCGAGGGTGGCGCGCAGTTGCTCGATCTGAGTCAGTTGGCCCGAGAATTGGGCATGGCCATGGCGCCGTTGGCGCACAAGCGCGGGGTGGCGCTGGCGCTGGAGGCGGACGAACCCGTCTGGCTGCGCGGTGAGCCGACGTTGCTGAACGAGTTGCTGAGCAATCTGGTGGACAACGCGCTGGCGCACACGCCACCGGGCGGCAATGTGATTTTACGCGTGACGGCGCCGGCGGTGCTTGAGGTCGAAGATGACGGGCCGGGGATTCCGCTGGAAGAGCGCGATCGGGTGTTCGAACGGTTCTACCGGCGTAATCAGCAGGTCGCGGGTTCGGGGCTGGGATTGGCGATTGTCGGTGAGATTTGCCGGGCGCATCTGGCGCAGATCAGTCTGCATGATGGCGAGCAGGCGGGGTTGAAGGTGCGGGTCAGTTTTATTGCCGGGTGACTTGCAGTGTTTTTGTTGGCCTCATCGCGAGCAGGCTCACTCCTACACTGGAACACGTTCTCCTGTAGGAGTGAGCCTGCTCGCGATGGCCACAATAAGGTCTCGGATCAGTAAAACATCGTCCGCGACTCTTCCAGATCTTCACACAGCGCTTTGTTCTCCTGATCGATCCCAAGCTTGCGGAACGCCGGAACTGTCATTGGATCGATCCGCGCAAAAGGGTGATCAGTGTCCTTGTGGCAATACAGGCTCGCCACCTGCACCAGATCGACGTAATCAATGGCCGTCGAGTCGCGCTTGAAGTCCTGATAGCGCCCCGGCAATTCCACCAGGCGTTCTGGAAACTCCCAGACGCGCAGGAGCTTGTCGCCCAGCAACGGATGAATGTGATCGATCACATGGTTGAGGCTGACCGGGTCTGACAGCAGCTCATAGTGATCTTCTGCGTAGGTCAGAATCGGCAACACGCCGATCTGGTGCACCAGCCCGCCGAGTGCTGCCTGATCGGGTTTGAGCTGCGTGTAGCGGCGGCACAGCGCATAACTGACCCCGGCAATTTCCAGGCTCTTGCGCCAGACTTCGCGCATCTTCTGTTCGACCACTTCGGAGCGGGCGTGGAAAATCTGCTCCATCACCAGACCGATCGCCAGGTTGCTGCTGTAGTTGATGCCCAGCCGGGTGATGGCCGTGTGCAGGTCGGTAACTTCCTGGGCGGCGCGCAGCAGCGGGCTGTTGACCACTTTGATCAGGCGCGCCGATAACGCCGTGTCCCGGCCGATCACTTTGCTCAGGTCGCTGACGCTGATTTCCGGGTCTTCAGCGGCCTTGCGAATCTGCAGGGCCACTTCCGGCAACGTGGGCAGAACCAGGTCATCGTTATCGATGGCCTCAACCAAATCCTGTTGGACTTTTTCCGCCAGTTCGCTCATTTGGACTCTCTAGGGTGTTGCAACAAATGCTGCGATCAGCGCTGGATTTCGCGGTCGCGATCCAGTGCGTAAGGCAGGTCGAGCAAGTGCAGCGCCGGGCCTTCGAGGGAACCCACGTGCAGATCGCCCGATTCGGCAGCTTCGGCCTGCAGCACCGCCAGGAGTTCAATGTTTTGACCGGCGTTGGCGGCCAGGACCACTTCGCCGATCGAGCTGTTGTGGCTCGGCGCGAACAATGGTGTGCCGGGCTCCGGCAAATCAGCCGTGTCGAGGCTCAAGCGATACAGACGACGCTTGAGTTTGCCCAGGTACTGCATGCGCGCGACGATTTCCTGGCCGGTGTAGCAGCCTTTCTTGAAGCTCACGCCGCCAACGGCTTGCAGGTTGAGCATCTGTGGGATGAACAGTTCGCGGGTGCTCGGCATGACCTGACCGATACCGGCGCGGATCTGGCCCAGCAGCCATTGGTTCAGTTCGCCTTCCGGCAGTGTTACGGCGAGTCTGGATTTGATGGCGTCTGCCTGATCGGCAGGCACCCAGAGTTCGGCGCGATCTGGCGAGACACGAATGGCGATCAGACCTTCATGGCGCACGACGCTGTCGGTATCGACCGGCAAATCCAGGCCGAGGCAGCTCAGGGCGGCATCGCCTTGCACCAGACCAAAGCGCATCCAGGCAGCACTTTCGTCGGTCAGTTTCGATTTGGAGAAGACTGCGTATTTTTTCAGGTCCGCCAATTGTGGTTCCAGCAACTCGCTGGCCATCGCCAGCACCACGCCGTCACCTTCGAGCAGAATGCGGAAACTCGACTGCATCCGGCCTTTCTGCGTGCAGCGCGCGCCAAGGCTGGCCTTTGTGTCACTCAGATAATTGAGGTTGCAGGTCAACTGGCCTTGCAGGAATTTCCCGGCATCCGAGCCGCGAACCGCAAGAACGCCTTCATGAGACAGGGTGCAGAAAAAAGCAGAATCGGCCATGGGTCATCGCAGGGTAAATAGACTGGGGCACATCATAAGGGTGCATGGTTGAAATGGGTAGTTGATAAAGGATCGGTGGTGCCCGACCAAAGCCGACTGTGCGACCTGCGCCGGGGCTGTATACTTGCCGGCAAATTTGAGGAGGGCTCCATGGTCGAACAAGTTGAACTGAATCGCCTGTTTTGGCACAGCCGTCGCGGCATGCTTGAACTTGACGTGTTGCTGGTGCCGTTCGTGCAGGAGGTTTACGCGACGTTGAACCAGGTGGATCGCGATCTGTATGTCCGTCTGCTGACGTGCGAGGATCAGGACATGTTCGGCTGGTTCATGGAGCGCAGCGAGTCTGAAGACCCGGAGTTGCAGCGCATGGTTCGCATGATTCTGGATCGTGTCCAGCCCAAGTAATACGTTCGAATGCCGCTGGCATGCCTCTGGGCAGTTGCTGGCGGCGTATCTGCTGGCCCAGGCGTTCGCACTGGGTGCTTTGTTTCTGCTTTCGATTCCACTCTGGGCCAGCCTGCTCGGGGCTTTTGCCTGTCTGCTTCATGGGTTTTGGACGTTGCCACGGCAGATTTTGCTGACTCACCGAATGGCTTTTTGCGGATTGCGCCGCGATGCCGATGGCTGGCAACTGTGGAATCAAGCCAATGGCTGGCAAACCGTGCAATTGAGGCCGGACAGCCTGGCGCTGCCGTTGATTGTGGTGTTGCGCTTTCGTTTGCGCGGGGAATGGCGGGTCAGGTCGATCTGCGTACCGCGAGATTCGCAGGTCGCCGATGTGCATCGACGCCTGCGCGTGCGGCTCAAGTTCAGCCGACGTAGGTGGGCGGCACCAGAATAGTGTCGAGCGCCTCGGGCAACATGTCCGGGTAGTCGAGGGTGTAATGCAGGCCGCGACTTTCCTTGCGTTCCATGGCTGAGCAGATCATCAGTTCGGCGACCTGAGCGAGGTTGCGCAACTCGATCAGGTCGCGGCTGACTTTATAGTTGCTGTAGAACTCGTCGATCTCGTCCAACAGCAAACGTACGCGGTGTTGAGCCCGTTGCAGGCGCTTGTTGGTGCGCACGATGCCAACGTAGTCCCACATGAATCGGCGCAGCTCATCCCAGTTGTGCGCAATGATCACGTCTTCGTCCGAGTCGGTCACCTGGCTGGCGTCCCACGCGGGCAGGGCGCTTGGCGCGGCGACATCGTCCAGTTGCGCGAGGATGTCCGCCGCGGCCGAACGCGCATAGACGAAACATTCCAGCAGCGAGTTGCTGGCCATGCGGTTGGCGCCGTGCAGGCCGGTGAAGCTGGTTTCGCCGATGGCATACAAGCCCGGCACATCGGTGCGACCTTGTTGATCGACCATCACGCCACCGCAGGTGTAGTGCGCAGCGGGTACGACCGGGATCGGCTGCTTGGTGATGTCGATACCGAAACCGAGGCAGCGCTCATATACGGTAGGAAAGTGCGTCTTGATGAAGTCTTCGGGCTTGTGGCTGATGTCGAGATAGACGCAGTCGACACCCAGACGCTTCATTTCATGGTCGATGGCCCGAGCGACGATGTCGCGCGGTGCCAGTTCGGCGCGTTTGTCGAAGCGATACATGAAGCGCTCGCCGTTCGGCAGCTTCAAATGTGCGCCTTCGCCGCGCAGGGCTTCGGTAATAAGGAAGCTTTTCGCTTGTGGGTGGTACAGGCAGGTCGGGTGGAACTGGTTGAATTCCAGGTTCGCCACCCGGCAGCCGGAGCGCCAGGCCATGGCGATGCCATCACCACAGGCGCCGTCGGGGTTGCTGGTATAGAGGTAAACCTTGGCCGCGCCGCCCGAGGCCAGAATCACAAAGCGTGCGCCGTAGGTATCGACTTCGCCGGTTTTGCGATTGAGTACGTAGGCGCCGAGGCAGCGCTCGCCTTCCATGCCCAAACGGCGTTCGGTAATCAGATCAACGGCAACCCGCTGCTCCAGCAACTCGATGTTCGAACGCTCTTTGGCCTGAGCCAGCAAAGTTTTGAAGATTGCCGCGCCGGTAGCATCGGCCGCATGGATGATGCGACGGTGGCTGTGACCGCCTTCGCGGGTCAGATGAAATTCGAATCCGCCATCTTCAGTGCCGGATTGATCGTCGCGGGTGAACGGTACGCCCTGGTCGATCAGCCACTGGATGGCTTCACGACTGTGCTCGACGGTAAAGCGCACGGCGTCTTCATGGCACAGACCGCCACCGGCGTTCAGGGTGTCATCAACATGGGATTCGACAGTATCAGTGTCATCAAGCACGGCGGCGACGCCACCCTGGGCCCAGAAGGTCGAACCGTTGGCGAGATCGCCTTTGCTCAATACGGCAATGCGCAAATGACCCGGCAAGGTCAGCGCGAGACTCAAACCGGCAGCACCGCTGCCTATGACCAGAACATCATGTTGGAATTGTTGGCTCATTACAGGATTCCGCTCAAAGCGACCCGGGTCGGGGGTGGCGCAAGACCGCTGGATCGGCGAGTCAAGACAGCCACACAGCCCACTAGTATATAGAGGGGTGGGACGGCACAATAGCCGCGCCGATATGGCATTGTGAAACTACTGTGAAGGAAAAAACCGCGTGCTTCGTCGGAAGTTTTTTTCACCCTTTTGGGGAGAACACGACTGTATCGGCGCTGAAACAGGATTTTTCTGCCCAGGGTTGCCCAATGTCTGGGCGGTGCGACTATAAATAATTGGAACTTTTGCCAAAGGCCCAAGATCAATAGTCGGTGCCAGAAACAAGGGACGTGTCGGCTTCAGTGCGGAATCTGCGGTTGGATTCCAGCCCGGCGAAACCGATAACAAGATTATTCGCGCAGCCGGTTTATCCCGCGCTGCGTTTTTCGTGCGTGCCAAATCAGAGCCCGCAGGAAACTTGCCTGGAGGGGGAGAACTTTTGCGAAAAGCCCGAGTCTATGTTTGCAAGTCTGGTCGTTTAGTTATGCAAGTCTCCTTCGGGCTTATCGAGGAGTGTTCATGCTAACCCAGGAAGAGGATCAGCAGCTGGTCGAGCGCGTTCAACGCGGCGACAAGCGAGCTTTCGATCTGTTGGTGCTGAAGTATCAGCACAAGATTCTCGGGTTGATCGTGCGTTTTGTGCACGACACCCATGAAGCCCAGGACGTGGCTCAGGAAGCCTTTATCAAGGCGTATCGAGCACTTGGAAACTTTCGCGGCGACAGTGCGTTTTATACGTGGCTGTACCGTATTGCCATTAACACGGCGAAGAATTACCTGGTTTCACGCGGCCGTCGGCCGCCGGATAGCGATGTAAGTTCCGAAGATGCAGAGTTCTACGATGGCGATCATGGCCTCAAGGATCTCGAGTCACCAGAACGTGCACTGCTGCGGGATGAGATCGAAGGCACCGTCCATCGAACCATCCAGCAACTGCCAGAGGATTTGCGTACGGCGTTAACTTTACGTGAATTCGATGGTCTGAGTTACGAGGACATTGCGAGCGTCATGCAATGTCCGGTGGGTACCGTGCGCTCCCGGATTTTCCGCGCTCGGGAGGCCATCGATAAAGCCCTGCAGCCGTTGTTGCAGGAAAACTGAGACAGCGGCGATAGCCAAGAGAGGAACGCCATGAGTCGTGAAGCCCTGCAGGAATCGCTGTCCGCAGTGATGGATAACGAAGCGGACGAACTGGAATTGCGTCGAGTGATTAATGCACTTGATGACGTCGAAACCCGTGAGACCTGGGCTCGTTACCAGATCGCTCGGGCAGCCATGCACAAGGATCTGCTGCTGCCACGCCTGGACATCGCTGCGGCAGTATCTGCTGCACTGGAAGACGAAACGGCTCCGGCCAAAGTATCTCGCAGCCCATGGCGCAACCTCGGTCGCCTGGCTGTTGCTGCCTCGGTGACTGTTGCCGTTCTGGCCGGTGTGCGCCTGTACAACCAGGACGAAATCGCTGGTGTTGAACTGGCACAGCAATCCAATCAGCCTACCCTGGCCACTCCACAGGTCAAAGGCCCGGCTGTTCTGGCAGGCTATAGTGAGAGTTCTGAAGCTACCGGCCCTATGGCCAATGGCGTACTGCAAGGTCAACCAGGCTGGCACGATCAGCGTCTGCCAGGTTACCTGCGCCAACATGCTCAACAGGCTGCACTGAAAGGCACTGAAAGCGCGCTGCCATACGCACGTGCTGCAAGCCTGGAAAACCGCTAAGGAGGATCATGCGCGCCATACCTCTACTTTCGCTTCTGCTAAGCGGCTGGTTCATTGTTCCAGCCCACGCTGATGAGGCCCAGGACTGGTTGGCCCGTCTGGGCCAGGCCGAGCAGCAGCAAAGCTTTCACGGCACATTCGTTTACGAGCGTAACGGTAGTTTTTCTACCCATAACATCTGGCATCGCGTCCAGAATGGCCAAGTCCGCGAGCGTTTACTCCAGCTCGACGGCTCGGCGCAGGAAGTCGTGCGCGTTGATGGACATACTCAATGCGTCAGCGGCACTCTGATTGCCGGGCTGGGGGATTCTCCGAACTCAGCCGCTCGTCCTCTCGATCCGCAAAAGCTGAAAAACTGGTATGAACTTGCCGTCATCGGCAAGTCGCGCGTGGCTGGGCGAGACGCAGTGATCGTATCGCTGACGCCTCGCGATCAGCATCGTTACGGGTTTGAGCTGCATTTGGACAAGAAAACGGGCTTGCCGCTGAAGTCGTTGCTACTGAATGACAAAGGGCAGTTGCTCGAACGCTTCCAGTTCACCAGCCTCGATACTGACGAAGTCCCTTCGGACAAAGATTTACAGGCCGATGCCGACTGTAAAGCGATTACGCTCGACAGCGACAAGGCTTCGGCCGTCAAGACCGCGCAGGTCTGGCACTCTGAATGGCTGCCGCCGGGTTTTGAATTGACCAGCAGCACCTCGCACAAAGATCCGGAAACCAAGACACAGGTCAACAGCTTGCTGTATGACGATGGTCTGGCGCGGTTCTCGGTGTTCCTTGAGCCTTTGAACGGTGCAACAGTGACCGATACGCGGACTCAACTGGGCCCGACCGTTGCCGTTTCTCGTCGCCTGACTACCCCCGACGGCGAAATGATGGTCACGGTGGTCGGCGAAATCCCGATTGGCACCGCCGAACGAATTGCTCTGTCGATGCGTAACACTGATGGCACTGCCACCAGCAAGCAGTGAGCTGATTCAGTCATTACCACTTCTTCGTCGAGACGTAGATGAAATGTTTGCTGAGCATTTTCATTTGCAAATACCCCGAAAATTTTTTATAGGTCAGAGCCTCACGGCTCTGGCCTTGTTTGTTGTTGCCGGAACAAAAATGCCGGTCGGTGGTTTACGGTGTTCCTTGCTCCATATCGCTTAACCCTGCTCGTCGTAACGGGAGCTGTATGTCGATACCAAGTTTGAAATCTTATCTCTCCATTTTCGCCACTGTGCTGTTGCTCGGTCAGGTGGTCCCTGCTGCGCAAGCGGCCGATCTGCCTGACTTCACCCAATTGGTCGAACAAGCTTCGCCAGCCGTGGTGAACATCAGTACCACGCAGAAACTGCCGGATCGCAAAGTGAACCAGCAGATGCCTGACCTGGAAGGTCTGCCGCCGATGCTGCGCGAGTTCTTCGAGCGTGGCATGCCGCCTCAGCAGCGTTCGCCGGGCGGTGGTGGTCGTCAGCGTGAAGCGCAATCGCTGGGTTCGGGTTTCATCATTTCCCCAGACGGTTACATCCTCACCAACAACCATGTGATTGCCGATGCCGATGAAATTCTCGTGCGTCTAGCCGATCGCAGCGAAATGAAAGCCAAGCTGATCGGCACCGACCCGCGCTCTGACGTGGCCTTGCTGAAAATCGAAGGCAAAGACCTGCCAGTGCTCAAGCTGGGCAAATCCCAGGATCTGAAAGCCGGCCAGTGGGTCGTCGCGATCGGTTCGCCATTCGGCTTTGACCATACTGTGACTCAAGGCATCGTCAGCGCTGTTGGTCGCAGCCTGCCGAACGAAAACTATGTACCATTCATCCAGACTGACGTGCCGATCAACCCGGGTAACTCCGGTGGCCCGCTGTTCAACCTGAACGGTGAAGTGGTCGGGATCAACTCGCAGATCTACACCCGTTCCGGCGGCTTCATGGGCGTGTCGTTCGCGATTCCGATCGACGTGGCGATGGATGTTTCCAATCAGCTGAAAAGCGGCGGCAAAGTCAGCCGTGGCTGGCTGGGTGTGGTCATCCAGGAAGTGAACAAGGATCTGGCCGAGTCGTTCGGTCTGGATAAGCCGGCCGGTGCGCTGGTTGCGCAGATTCAGGATGACGGCCCTGCTGCCAAGGGCGGTCTGCAAGTCGGCGACGTGATTCTGAGCATGAACGGCCAGCCGATCGTGATGTCCGCTGACCTGCCGCATCTGGTCGGCGCACTCAAGGCTGGCGCCAAAGCCAGCCTGGAAGTGATTCGTGAGGGCAAGCGCAAGAACGTCGATCTGACCGTTGGCGCGATCCCGGACGAAGGCAAGGAGCTGGATGCACTACCGAAGTCCGGCGCTGAAAGTACCAGCAACCGCCTCGGTGTTTCGGTGGGCGAGCTGACCGCCGAGCAGAAGAAAACCTACGACCTCAAAGGTGGTGTGGTGATCAAGGAGGTACAGGACGGCCCTGCTGCCCTGATCGGTCTGCAACCGGGTGACGTCATCACGCACCTGAACAACCAGGCCATCGGCTCCAGCAAAGAGTTCGGTGAAATTGCCAAGGCGCTGCCGAAGAACCGTTCGGTATCGATGCGTGTCTTGCGTCAAGGTCGTGCCAGCTTCATCACCTTCAAACTGGCTGAATAATCCAGCGGTAGGGTAAAAAGAAACCGCCTCGAAAGAGGCGGTTTTTTTATGCCTGAAGCTTTTATGTCACAGCGATAAAGTTAGCCCATCATGTCCTTGATCATGCGTTCCTGCTCCATCAGCTCACGCTGACGGGCATCGATCCGCGAGGACAGCGGGAAGTTGTTGCCGGCCTTGCGCTTGGCGAAGTCCAGTTGCTGGATCGCCTGGCGGTAATCGCCAACCAGCGCGAAGTATTCGGCGCGCGCCTGATGCAGGCCGATGATATTACCCGACAGACCCCGCGTCTCGGCGACCTGATACCAGACGTCCGGATCATCCGGGCGTGATTTGAGCAAACCTTCCAGCGCTTTCTCGGCATCGGGAGCGCGATTCTGTTTGAGCAACAGATCGACGCGCACCTGATTCAGTGGATAGTTGCCGGGGTACTGCGCGAGCATCCGGTCCACCCGCGATTGCGCATCCGGCAGGCGATTGTTGGTGATGTCGAGATCGACCTGCGCCAGGTTGTAGATGATTTCGTTCGGTGAGGTCGCCAGCAATTGCTTGAGGTTCTCGCGAGCTTCATTCAACTGTCCGCCCTTGATCTGCGCGATCGCGAGTCCGTAGCGCGCCACGTCATTTTTCGGGTTTTCATCCAGTTGTGCACGGAAGCGCTTGGCGCCCAGGCCCGGGGTTTCTTCATAAATCAGCTGCACGCGTGCGCGAATCAGTTGATAGCGCTTGGAGTCTTCGATGCCGCCCGGTTTGGCCTGTTCGGCGCGGTTGCGGGTGTCAGCAATACGCGATTCGGTGACCGGGTGAGTCAGCAGGAATTCTGGCGGCTTGGCGTCGAAACGATATTGACGCATCAAGCGTTCGAACATGGTCGGCATCGAGCGCGGGTCATACCCGGCCTTTTCCAGATTGAGGATACCGATGCGGTCGGCTTCCTGTTCGTTCTGTCGGGAAAAGGTGCGTTGTGACTGAATCGCCGCTGCTTGCGTACCGGCAATGGTCGCGATCCCTGCATCACCGCCACCGGCTGCTGCAATGACGATGCCGGCGAGCAGAGCGGCCATCATCGGCACCTGCATGCGCTGCGAAGCTTCGACGCCGCGAGCGAAGTGGCGTTGCGACAAGTGAGCCAATTCGTGCGCCAGTACCGAAGCGTATTCGCCCTCGGTCTGCGCATTGAGGAACAGGCCGCCGTTAACGCCGACCACACCGCCCGGCGCAGCGAAAGCGTTGAGCTGCGGGCTGTTGATCAGGATGAATTCGAGGCGTCGGTCAGTGACCTGACTGGTTTCCACCAGCTTGTAAACGCTGGATTCGACGTAGTCCTTGAGCTGGGGGTCGTTGAGCTGTGAAACCTGGCTGCGCAGCATGGCCAGCCAGGCGCGACCGAGCTGGTATTCCTGTTGCGGCGAGACAATGGCAGAACTGGCGTCGCCGAGTGACGGCAGATCGTCGGCAAAGCCTGGTGAGGCGAGCAGGCAAGCGAGCGTCAGCAGGGTAGGGCGCAGAAAAGTCATGCACAAAGCCTTAGAAGACAAAGACCTTACTGTAGCCGGACACCGGAGCTGCGACCAGATATTCTAGGCAGCTCGACGACCCGAACCGGAGTGACGCAATGACCGACGCTGTAGCCCATGACGTGGAACTGGACGCCAGTGGCCTCAATTGCCCGTTGCCGTTGCTCAAGGCAAAAATGGAACTCAACAAGCTCGAGAGTGGCGCCGTCCTCAAGGTGATCGCTACCGACGCAGGCTCGCAACGCGACTTTCGCACCTTTGCCAAGTTGGCCGGTCATACGCTGCTGCGCGAAGAAGACGAAGCAGGCGTTTACCGTTACTGGTTGAAAAAGGCCTGAACCCACAGCGTAAAAGACCTAAGGATTATTGATGTTCAAAGTGTTACGCGACTGGATTCAGCGCTACTTCTCCGATGAAGAAGCCGTGGTGCTGGCGGTGCTGCTGTTCCTCGCCTTCACGGCGGTGCTCACCCTCGGCGGCATGCTCGCGCCGGTGCTGGCTGGGATGGTGCTGGCGTACCTGATGCAAGGGCTGGTGGTCACGCTGGAGCGCTTGCGTGTGCCGGGTGGCGCGGCGGTGGGGCTGGTGTTTGCGCTGTTCATGGGCGTGCTGATGGTGTTCATCGTCGTGGTCGTGCCGTTGCTTTGGCATCAATTGATCACGCTGTTCAATGAGCTGCCGGGCATGCTCGCCAAGTGGCAATCGTTGCTGTTGCTGTTGCCGGAGCGCTACCCGCACCTGGTCTCTGACGAGCAAGTGCTGCAAGCCATCGAGGCGGCGCGCGGCGAGATTGGCAAATTCGGCCAATGGGCGCTGACGTTCTCGTTGTCGAGTCTGCCGTTGCTGGTCAACATCATGATCTATCTGGTACTGGTGCCGATTCTGGTGTTCTTCTTCCTCAAGGATCGGCTGATGATTGGCGAATGGGTGCGCGGTTATCTGCCGCGTGAACGCGCTCTGATTACGCGGGTCGCGCAGGAAATGAACCGGCAGATTGCCAACTACATTCGCGGCAAGGTCATTGAAATCGTTATTTGTGGTGGCGTGACCTACATCGCTTTTGTGGCGCTTGGATTGAACTATGCGGCGCTGCTGGCGTTGTTGGTGGGCGTGTCGGTGGTGGTGCCGTATGTCGGTGCTGTGGTGGTGACCGTGCCGGTGCTGTTGATCGCATTGTTCCAGTGGGGCTGGAGTGATCAGTTCATCTATCTGATGGCGGTCTACGGGATCATCCAGACACTGGATGGCAACGTGTTGGTGCCGTTGCTGTTCTCGGAGGCGGTCAACCTGCACCCGGTCGCCATTATCTGCGCGGTGCTGTTGTTTGGCGGGTTGTGGGGGTTCTGGGGGGTGTTCTTCGCGATTCCGCTGGCGACGCTGTTCAAGGCGGTGCTGGATGCGTGGCCGCGCAAGGAGCCGGCGGTGGCGCCGTTGCTGTAGTAGTTGATCCAGATTGTTCGGTGCGGCTTAAGGCCTCATCGCTGGCAAGCCAGCTCCCACAGGGTTTTCGGTGCACACAAAACCTGTGGGAGCTGGCTTGCCAGCGATGGCGTCAGAGAAGACGCCAGAGAAACATCAGGCCTTGTTCAAATTCTGCGCAGCAGCCAGAACAGCATCTACATGCCCCGGCACTTTCACGCCACGCCACTCCTGACGCAGCACACCATTCTTGTCGATCAGAAAGGTGCTGCGATCAACGCCCAGGTATTCCTTGCCATACAGCTTCTTCAATTTGATCACGTCGAACAACTGACAAACAGCTTCGTCCTTGTCACTGATCAGCTCGAACGGAAACTCTTGCTTGCACTTGAAGTTCTCGTGGGACTTCAGGCTGTCCCGCGAAATACCGAAGATTTCCGTGTTGGCAGCCTGGAACGCCGCGTACTGATCACGAAAGCCCTGGCCTTCGGTGGTGCAGCCCGGCGTGCTGTCCTTCGGATAGAAGTAGATCACCACTTGCTTGCCCTTCAGGGCAGACAGACTGACGGTCTGCCCGCTGGTGGCAGGCGCTTCGAAATCGGCAACCGGTTGGTCGATGACAACGGCCATGAAAGCTTCCTTACATTGGGTTCTGTGGGCGCCAAGGCTCGATCAGTGCGTCCAGGTTCATCGCGTCGGAGAAGTCGAGGAACTGATCGCGCAGCCAGCTGATCTGGGTACCGGCCGGCAGGGTCACGGTGAACGTGGCGTTGAGCATGGTGCCGCCGGTCTGTGGTGCCTGATACGTGTCGCAGGTCAGGTTTTCCAGTTCGACGTTGTGGTCCATGAAAAACTGGCACAGCTCATTGATGATGTCCGGGCGATACGCCGAGCTGACGTAAGCCACATATGGCAACGCTTGTGGACGATTCTCCAGCGGCGCGCTGCGCACTACGTTGACAGTGAACGCGTGCTTCTTGGAGAGGCTTGGCAGACTGCCCTCCAGGCGGGCGAGGGCGTCCCAGCTGCCGGAAACCTCAAGAATCAGCGCGCTGCACTCGCCGTGGCGGGTCAGGCGTGAAGTGACTACGGCGCAGCGATTTTCATGGCTGGCGCGGCACAGGACGTTAGTCAGCTCCATGGGGTTGGCGCCGAGGGCACTGATGACAAGGAATTGTTCGCGAACTGTGGGGGTGGACATGCAGCATTCCTAAAGCGATGAGCGGTCGGTAGGTTACGGACGCTGGCGGCCGGGGCCTGCCTGTTCTGGCTGTCCATTGCGATAGACCCGGCAAGCGCTCGCGGCTCGCTCCACTATAGCGGGAGCGCGTCGATGCGACGCAGGAACGGGGTCTGGGAGGCCGAAAAGGGAGGCTGGAACCCGACGTACAAGCTGATCGGTACCGATCAAAGTCTGAAGGGTAGCGAAAAGCGGCGCCAAGGGGAATGGCGGCAGCGCAGTACTTCGCTTGTGCAAGCATCTTGGCGCCAGTACCATTACCGCTCTCTTTTTCCGGCAGGAGCGGTTTCATGATTGCGGGCAGTATGGTGGCACTGGTCACTCCCATGGATGCACAAGGGCGTCTTGACTGGGACAGCCTCAGCAAACTCGTGGACTTCCATCTCAAGAACGGCACCCATGCCATTGTCGCAGTCGGTACTACCGGCGAGTCGGCAACCCTTGATGTAGAAGAACACATCGCCGTCATCAAAGCCGTGGTCAAACAGGTTGGCGGGCGCATCCCGGTCATCGCCGGTACTGGCGCCAACTCGACCCGCGAAGCCGTCGAGCTGACCCGCAACGCCAAAGAAGCCGGTGCCGATGCCTGCCTGCTGGTGGTTCCGTACTACAACAAGCCGACTCAGGAAGGCTTGTACCAGCACTTCAAGCACATCGCTGAAGCGGTCGACATTCCACAGATTCTCTACAACGTTCCGGGCCGCACGTCGTGCGACATGCAGGCCGAGACCGTGATTCGCCTGTCCACGGTGCCGAACATCATCGGCATCAAGGAAGCCACTGGCGACCTGAAGCGCGCCAAAGCGATCATCGATGGTGTGAGCAAGGATTTCATCGTGTTGTCCGGCGATGATCCGACCGCCGTTGAACTGATCCTGCTGGGCGGCAAAGGCAACATCTCCGTGACTGCCAACGTCGCCCCGCGCGAAATGGCCGACCTGTGCGAGGCCGCTCTCAAGGGCGACGCCGACACCGCACGGGCAATCAACGAAAAACTGATGCCACTGCATAAAGACCTGTTCATCGAAGCCAACCCGATTCCGGTGAAGTGGGCTTTGGTTGAAATGGGCCTGATGCACGAAGGCATCCGCCTGCCGCTGACCTGGCTGAGCACACCTTGTCATGAAACGCTGCGCTCGGCCCTGCGCCAGTGCAGCGTCCTGGTTTAATTGAGGAAGTACAACGCATGAAGCGAATGGCCGGACTTTCCGCACTTGCCTTGATTATCTCCAGCACCAGTGGCTGCGGATGGGTCTGGGGCCCGGAAGGTTATTTCCGTGACCGCGGTAGCGATTACCTGGAAGCGCAACAGACTGCACCGATGCAACTGCCACCGGATGTCAGCACGTCCAAACGTCTGGATCCGCTGCTGCCGATCCCGCGTAACGTCGCTGATGACACCGCCAAGGGCGAATACATTGTGCCGCGTCCTCAGCCGCTGTCGGCCGTTGCCGATGCCAGCGATTACTCGCTGCAGAAGAGTGGTGATTCGCGTTGGGTCGTGGCCCAGCATCCACCGGCCGAAGTCTGGCCAGTGGCCGTGCAGTTCTTCCAGGACAACGGTTTCCGTCTGGACGAACAGCGCCCGCAGACCGGCGAATTCACCACCACCTGGCAGCATTCCGACGAACTGTCCGCGTCCATGGCCAAGCGCCTGAGCGCAGCCGGTATCGCCAGCGACAGCGAAACCCGCGTGCGTGTGCGCATCGAGCCAGGCGTGCAGCGCAACACCAGTGAAATCTACGTGGTCAGCGCCGAGCGTCCTGCCGGCAGCACCGCCGATGTCGATTTCACCAACCGTTCGGTCAACACTGGCCTGGACGCAGCCCTGGTCGACGACATGCTCGCGAGCATGAGCCGAATCTCCGAGAAGGGCGGTTCGGTGTCGATGCTGGCCTCGCGTGATTTCGATACCCCGAGCCGTGTCAGCCTCAGCGAAGACGGCAGCGGCAACCCGGTGTTGAACGTCGGTACCGATCTGGACCGTGCCTGGTCGAGCGTTGGCCGTGCACTGGAACAAGGCGAATGGCGCGTTGAAGACATCAACCGCAGCCTGGGCCTGTATTACATCAACCTGGCCGAAAAAGCCGAGAAGAAAGACGACAAGCCTGGTTTCTTCAGCAGCCTGTTCGGCAGTGCGCCGACCAAGGAAGAAGTTGAATCCCGTGCCGAGCGTTATCAGGTTCGCCTGAGCAAGGTTGGCGAGAACATTCAGGTGACCGTCGAGAAAAACATCAACACCGTTGCGCCGGCTGAAGTGGCGCGCAAAGTGCTGAGCGTGATTCAGGACAACCTGGGCTGATCAACCATGCGTTTTGCCGTTCTCGGCAGCGGTAGCCAAGGGAACGGCACGCTGATCGCCAGTGCTGATACGTATGTGCTGGTGGATTGTGGTTTTTCCCTGCGGGAAACCGAAAAACGCCTGTTGCGCCTGGGTGTGAACCCGGCGCAATTGAGCGCGATACTCGTAACCCACGAACATGCCGACCACGTGCATGGCGTGGGTTTGCTGTCTCGGCGCTACAATCTACCGGTCTACCTCAGTCGCGGCACTCTGCGCGGGATGCGCAAACCGATTGAACCCGCAGGCTTTCTGGCCGGCGGCGAGCAACTGCAGATCGGTGCTCTGAGCGTCGGGGTCATTGCCGTGGCCCATGATGCGCAGGAACCGACTCAGTATGTCTTCAGTGATCAAGAGCAGCGGCGCTTCGGCCTGCTGACCGACCTGGGTTCTTACTGCGAGCGGGTGCTGGACGGTTATCGGGACCTCGATGCGTTGATGATCGAGTCCAACCATTGTCGCGACATGCTGGCCCGTGGGCACTACCCGTACTTTCTCAAGCAGCGGGTGGGCGGCGAGCTGGGACATTTGAACAACCATCAGGCGGCATTCCTGGTGTCCGAGTTGGGCTGGCAGGGCTTGCAACACCTTGTCCTGGCTCATCTGAGCAGCAAGAACAACATGCCGCAGCTGGCCCGGCAATGTTTTGTCGACACCCTCGGGTGCGACCCGGACTGGCTGCAACTGGCCGATCAAGATTCAGGGCTTGACTGTCGCAACATCGCCTAGCCCACCTACTTAGCAAGCGGAGCCCATCATGGAAAAACGTGAAGAACTCTACCGCGGCAAAGCCAAATCGGTTTACATGACC
>NZ_JBIUVX010000007.1:0-173356 GCF_044743175.1 Pseudomonas sp. NPDC087690 | reverse complement strand
GAAACCTACATAACTCATTGAATCTCAAGGAGTTTTCCGTTTCGACTGCGCCGGAAGTGGGGCGAATTATAGACATCTCAAATCTGCCGTCAACCGTTAATTTCAATTTTCTATCGAAACGTCAGAATAGCTGCCTATATATAGACGCAACGACAGCGAATGCGCAGTATATTGCCCAACAGCTATAAAAATACCCGCTCCTACCTTGGATGATGCCTAGTAATGACTGACCAGCCCCGCTCCCTTGCCTCCATGCTGTTTCCGGTTGGCCTGCTATTAATAGCCATGGCATCCATCCAGTCCGGAGCCTCTCTGGCAAAAAGCATGTTCCCGGTCGTAGGTGCACAAGGAACCACAACCCTTCGCCTGATCTTTGCCAGCGTGATCATGTTGATTCTGCTGCGCCCATGGCGCGCCAGGCTCACAGCCAGATCCCTGCGTACCGTGATCGTTTACGGGATGGCGCTGGGCGGCATGAACTTCCTCTTCTATATGTCTCTGCGCACCGTCCCTCTGGGAATTGCCGTCGCCCTGGAATTCACCGGGCCGTTAGCGGTGGCCATTTATGCCTCACGGCGCGCCATCGACTTTCTCTGGATTGCTCTGGCGGCAGCCGGACTGATGCTGCTGATTCCCACCGGCGCGACAACTGCCGGTATCGATCTGGTGGGCGCCGGTTATGCATTGGGGGCTGGAGTTTGCTGGGCACTGTACATTCTGTTCGGGCAGAAAGCCGGCGCAGACAATGGTGTGACGACTGCGGCATTGGGCGTAATGATCGCGGCGCTGTTCGTGGCACCCATCGGCATTGTGCATGCTGGTGCCGCACTGCTGACGCCCTCACTGATTCCGATTGCCATCGGCGTCGCGATCCTCTCCACCGCACTGCCCTATACCCTGGAAATGGTTGCGCTTACACGGATGCCCGCGCGCACCTTCGGCACACTGATGAGCATCGAACCGGCATTCGGCGCACTTTCAGGTCTGTTTTTTCTCCAGGAATACCTGTCGTTGTCACAATGGATGGCGATCATGTGCATTATTCTGGCGTCTGTCGGGGCAACGATGACCATGGGCAGCAACGCAAAGCCCGCCATCGCGGCAGATTGAAACAGGATTTGACCGGGGTCTGGTAATTGGCGTTCATTTAGGCCATGTTTAGATCCCGTAACCCATCGCCAGACATGGATTTTTTCGCAAAGGGACGTAGAAACGCTGCAGAAGCGAGCGAACACAGGCAGACCCGAGCATCAGACTCGCGGCCGCTATTAAGGACGGTAATGAAACGAATTTTGATACTGATCGCCGTACTGGCGATCGCGGGTTGTGCTGCGACTTCGGAAACTCAGGTCAAACGCGGCAAGAAGGGGTTGCATATCAACTGTTCAGGACTCTCGTCCTCCTGGGACAAGTGCTATGCCAGTGCCGCGAATTCGTGCGCGCCAAAAGGTTACAAGGTCATCGCCAAATCCGGCGATGCCGTGGAAGAGCCGGGCGATTATCCGTTCGGTCTCAATCCCGCCGGCTACACAAGCCGCAGCATGATCGTCATCTGCAAATGACCCTCCGCCCTACTCCGCTCGCTGAACCGCGAGCTGACGGGCGATCTCTTCGTGACTGGATTTCAACACCGTACGCTGTACGTCCGGTGTCGCCAACATCCGCGCAACTACCAAAGCGCCGACGCATTGCGAAAGTATCGCCCACGCCAGACTATCGCTTCGCAGTATCTGCGCCCAACTCTCCTGAAGACGGCAGATCCAGATTTCTGCCTGCTCGCGCACCAGCACATCCGAGCGGGCAATCTCCGCCCCCAATGTCGGCAACGCACACCCCGCCTCAGGCTGCTCGACATGAGCCATGCTCAGGTATTGCTTGAGACAACGCTCAAACCGCTCGCGATCTTCATTGCCTTGCCCGCCAAGTCGCTCAAGGCTTTGACCTAGCTCACGTTCGACGATGGCAGAAAACAAAGCATCCTTTGAGGAAAAGTGGCTGTAAAAAGCTGCTCCACTCAGCCCGATGGCTTTCATCAGCCCATCCACCCCTACCGTGGAAAACCCCGAGCGCTTTGCCGACAACGAACTGCTCTGCAGCAATCGTTCGCGGGTTTCCAACTTGTGACCGGCCGAATAACGCATGTGTTGACCCTGTAATTCACCGCCTTGACGTTATCCGGATCCTAGCATAACGTTCGTTAACTAAACGATCGTTAAGCAAAAGGATTCACCATGAATAACAACAAGGTCGTACTGGTGGTCGGTGCTGGAGATGCCACGGGCGGTGCAATTGCCAAGCGTTTTGCCCGCGAAGGTTTTGTCGCCTGCGTCACTCGCCGCAGCGCCGACAAACTCCAACCGCTGGTAGACGCGATCAAGGCCGAAGGCGGCGAGGCTTATGGCTTTGCCTGCGATGCGCGCAAGGAAGAGGACGTCATTGCCCTGATCGAGGATATCGAAACCCGCCTCGGCCCGATTGAGGCATTTGTTTTCAATATCGGCGCCAATGTGCCCTGCAGTATTCTCGAAGAGACCGCGCGCAAATACTTCAAGATTTGGGAGATGGCCTGCTTCTCCGGTTTTCTCAATGCCCGCGAAGTAGCCAAACGCATGGTCACTCGCCAGCGCGGCACGATATTGTTCACTGGCGCCACTGCCGGTCTACGCGGCGCGTCAGGATTTGCGGCATTCGCCGGGGCCAAACACGGTATCCGCGCGCTGGCGCAAAGCATGGCTCGGGAATTGGGGCCCATGAATATCCACGTCGTTCATGTGGTAGTCGATGGCGCAATCGACACTGACTTCATCCGTGACAGCTTTCCCGACAAATACGCCACCAAGGATCAGGACGGTATTCTCAACCCCGAGCATATCGCCGAAAACTACTGGTATCTGCACAGCCAGCCAAGGGACGCGTGGACATTTGAGCTGGATCTGCGCCCATGGAATGAACGCTGGTAAGCCCGTTCCCATAACAATAAACAGAGAGCCGCGAGCATGAGCAAAACCGTTGAGTTCTACTTTGATCTGGGCAGCCCCGCGACATATCTGGCTTATACCCAACTGCCAGGTATCTGCGCTGAAAACGACAGCGAGCTGATCTACATCCCGATGCTGCTCGGTGGTGTTTTCAAAGCCACGGGCAACGCTTCACCCGCGATGATTCCGGCCAAGGGCCGCTACATGTTTGAGGATCTGGACCGCTACGCCAAACGCTACGGCGTCCCGCTGAAATTCAACCCGCACTTCCCGATCAATACACTGATGCTGATGCGCGCCGTGACTGGCATGCAACTGCGCCATCCGCAACGTTTCCCGGCATTTATCGATTGCCTGTTCAAGGCACTTTGGGTCGACGGTCGCAGCCTCGATGAACCGGCAACCGTTGCGGCGGTGCTGACTGAACACGGTTTTGATCCAGATGCTGTGCTGGCATTGACCAACGACGATGCTGTCAAAGCCGCACTCAAGGACAACACCGAAGCCGCCATTAAACGCGGCGTTTTCGGCGCACCGAGCATGTTTGTTGCCGGGCAATTGTTCTTCGGTCAGGATCGGCTCGATTTTATCGAGGAAGCCTTGCGCTAAACCTCGAATCACTGGCTGCCAGGGTGACGCTCGAAAGAGTCGCCCTGGCATTGCACAACAACAGATCAGATTGCTGCAGTGCGGGTTTCGAGCCAGTCCAGCGCGGCGCCATCAAGCAGCGGGCTCAAGCGTTCGCGTACTTCGGCGTGATAGGCGTTGAACCACTGCTTCTCTTCCTGACTCAGCAGTGACGGCAGCAGACAACGCGTGTCGATCGGGCACAGCGTCAGGGTTTCGAACTTGAGGAACTCGCCAAATTCGCTGCTGCCTGCCTCGCGGTTCATCGCCAGGTTTTCGATACGTACGCCCCAACGGCCCGGACGGTAAGTGCCCGGTTCGATCGAGGTGATCATCCCCGGCTGCATTGCAGTCTGCGGCGCCGGCGCAGCCTGATAGGCAATCACCTGCGGGCCCTCGTGCACGTTAAGGAAATACCCGACGCCATGGCCGGTGCCGTGACCGTAATCAACGCTATCTGCCCAGATTGGCGCACGGGCAATAGAATCCAGCAGCGGCGACAGAATGCCTTTCGGGAAGTGCGCCCGGGACAGCGCAATCACACCCTTGAGCACGCGCGTGCAGTCGCGCTTCTGCTCTTCAGTCGGCGTCCCCACCGGGACCATCCGCGTGATGTCGGTTGTGCCGCCGAGGTATTGACCACCCGAGTCGATCAGCAACAAACCGTCGCCCTCGATCACCGCGTGTTCTTCTTCGGTAGCGTGATAGTGCGGCATCGCGCCATTGGCGTTGAACGCGGCAATGGTGTTGAAGCTCAGCGATACATAATCCGGGCGACGCTCACGGGCAGCTGTGAGTTTTTCATCGATGGTCAGTTCGGTGATGCGTTCGCGCCCCCAGGCCGATTCCAGCCAGGCGAAGAATTCGCACAACGCTGCGCCGTCCTGTTCCATCGCTTTGCGGATGTGTTGCGCATCAGCCGCGCTTTTTTGCGACTTGGCCAACGTGGTCGGGTTCAAGCCCTCGAGCAGTTTCACAGCACCATCGAGGTTATCCAGCAAACCGCTGGTGACCCGTGCTGGATCCACCAGCAAGCTCGCGCCACCCGGCACGGCACGCAGCGCCTCAGCCACTTCACTGTAATCGCGCAGCGTCACGCCATCCTGTTCGAGCACAGCACGCAAATCAGCATCAACCTTGCTCAGTGCGACGAACAGCGTGGCCTGCTGTTGATTGATCAAGGCAAACGAAACAAACACCGGGTTGAACGACACGTCACCGCCACGCAGGTTGAACAACCAGGCGATGTCGTCGAGGGTGGCGATGAAGTGCCAGTCGGCGCCGCGCTCCTGCAGGGTTTCGCGCAGTTTGGCGAGTTTCTCGCCACGGCTGACGGTCGCTTGCGGCGGCAGATGTTGATAGATCGCTGCGTTCGGCAGGCACGGGCGATCGCTCCAGACTTCCTGCAACAGATCGATGTCGGTCCGCAGACGTGCACCGCGCGCCTCAAGCTTGCTGCTTAACGTGCGTGCCGAAGCCACCGCCATCACCGCGCCATCGACGGCGACGACACCACCTTGCGGGGTCTGCTCGGCCAGCCAGTCGAGCGGATTCGGCTGACCCGGCTGCAATTTGACCAGCTCGATGCCGCTGCCCTTGAGTTCCTTGCTCGCCTGCTCCCAGTAACGACTGTCGGCCCAGACACCGGCGAAATCAGCGGTGACAATCAAAGTACCGACGGAGCCATGGAACCCCGACAGCCATTGCCGCCCCTGCCAGTAACCCGGCAGATATTCTGACAAATGCGGGTCGGCGGACGGCACCAGCAAGGCATGAATGCCTTCGCGGCGCATCAGTTCTCGGGTGTGCGCCAGGCGCTGGGGCACCGATCCTTCGGTCGAGGTCTGGGTACTCATCATGTCTCCTGCTAATCACTTCTTCGTTATTGTTCGTAGCCGTAGATTCGGCTCGTTTAAAGCCCGGTCGCCCAGAATGCCGGAGCACTGGCGCAGGCGGTCTTGATCAGTTCGACAGCCTTGTCGACGTCTTCGGCGGTGGTAAAGCGGCCGAGACTCAAACGGATGGTGCGGCTGGCCAGATGCGCATCGTGCCCGAGCGCCAACAGCACATGGGACGGCGTGTTGCTGGCGGAATTACAGGCCGACGTCGCGGAGAAGGCAATTGAATGACTGAGCGCGGTACTGTTGAATTCGCCCTCGCTGAACGTCAGGCTCAGGGTATGCGCAATGCGTTGCGCTGCGCTGCCATTCAGACGCACGCCCGGCAGGCTCAACAGTTGCTCAAGCAAGCGCTCGCGCAGGGCCGCGATGGACTTTTTCTCCTCCTCGAACGCGGCCGCCGCCAAGGCAAACGCCGCCCCCATGCCGGCAATCTGGTGAGTCGCCAATGTCCCCGAGCGCAAGCCACCTTCGTGACCGCCACCGTGAATCTGCGCCTGCAGACGCTGATGCGCGCGCGGACCGACGTACAACGCGCCGATGCCCTTGGGACCGTAGAGTTTGTGTGCCGAGAAAGACATCAGATCGACCGGCAACTGCGCAAGGTCGATCGCTACTTTGCCGGCGCCCTGAGCCGCATCGACATGGAACAGTGCTTCGCGCCCGCGCACCAGGGCGCCAATGGCCTGAATATCGTTGACCGTGCCCAACTCATTGTTGACCAGCATCAGCGACACCAGAAAGGTGTCGTCGCGCATTGCGGCGCTGACCGCTTGCGGGGTGATCAAGCCATCGGCGTCCGGAACCAGATAGGTCACGGCAATACCCGCGTCCTGCAATTGGCGAGCGGTATCGAGGATGGCTTTGTGTTCGATCTGACTGGTGATGATGTGGCCGCCAGAGACAGCGCGTGCCTGGGCGACGCCCTTGAGGGCGAGGTTGTTGGACTCGGTTGCACCGGAAGTCCAGACAATCTGTTCGGCCTGAGCACCCACCAGTTCGGCAACCTGTCGACGGGCCTGCTCGACCGTGTGCCGGGCCTGCTGGCCGAAGGCGTGGGAGCTGGAAGCCGGGTTACCGAAGTTACCGTGAAACCCCAGACATTCGATCATCACCTGGATGACCCGCTCGTCCACCGGGGTAGTGGCGGCGTAATCGAAATACAACGGACGTGTGTTCATAAAAGACTCGCAGAGCGTGTTCCGGGATCAGGAGGCTCGTGTCTGCAAACGGCTCGGCGCTGCCTCGTGAGCAGCGCGTCGGTTCGAGAGCGTCATCAATACCTGATCGGATGCCGTTAAAGAAGAACAACTTCATTTAAAAGTGCGTAGGAACGCTCCTGAAGTCGAGCTTAACAGGCATCGGGCCGGTGGTTGAAGCTATGCGTCAGCTAAAGCTTTCGAGAAGTAACGGGTACAGCGAAATCACCAGCAGCGCCGCCATGCCCCAGTTGAATACGCGCAACCAGCGGGGCGCCTTCAACACATTACGCAACAGCGTGCCGCAAGCGGCCCAGACGCCAACGCTCGGCAGGTTGATGATGGCGAACACCGCAGCGATCACCACGACGTTGGTGAAATAGCCCTGCATCGGCGTGTACGTGCTGATGGCACCGATGGCCATGATCCAGGCTTTCGGATTGACCCACTGAAACGCCGCCGCGCCGAGGTAACTGATCGGCTTGGCTTCGCCCTCAACGCTGTCACCGACAGGGCCCGAGTGAGCGATTTTCCACGCCAGGTACAGCAGATAAGCAGCGCCGACGTAGCGCAGGACCGTATACAGCAGCGGATACGTCTGGAACAACGCGCCCAGGCCGAAACCCACCGCCACCACAAGCACGAAGAAACCGCAGGTGATGCCGAGCATGTGCGGGATGGTGCGGTTAAAACCGAAGTTGACCCCCGAGGCCAACAGCATGGTGTTGTTCGGCCCCGGTGTAATGGAGGTGACAAGCGCAAACAGGGCAAAGCCCAGCAGCAGATCAAGCGATAGGTTCATGGTGCGGCAGTCCGTCAGGGTCATCCAGGTGTTGACCCTATCCCACGCAGCCCGGCAAACCCACGGACAGTTGAGCAAAACTTCAAGCGGTACAGTTGGTTTTCAGCTGGAGCGACCGTGCAGCTGTACGGCACGCTCGGCACTCATCTCACCCTGCTTGTCGAAACCGTAAGTCTGCTGTGGCTGACCGAGCAGTTGAGCTTTTTTCGAGTGGTATTCATCGAAGGACAAACCGCTGCGGTTCAGCGCTTCCATCGCCAGCTCGCGAGATTCCTCTGCGCTGTAAGGACGCAATTCCGGAGCAACGTGGCTGGCGCATCCGGCCAGTACAGAGACAGCGAGCAGCAGCGAAACAGTCAGTAGATGGTTCATGGGAGCGTCCTGGCGAGCAATGTGAGGGTCGATGGAGAAAGGCTACGCCCGGCCACGCTCATGCAGAAATCAACGCTCTCAATAGTGGCTATCAGGAATTCGACACGACAGCTTTATATCTCTTAAAGATCTATAAATATCAATTTACGTTCTTTTGCGGAATAACAAACAACCTATATAAATCCCTTCATGCACTCATCGCTGTGGCTCCAGCAACTGTTGCTCAGCCAACAGCGGTTCAGCAAACAGCGTCGATATTCACACAGCCGGTCGCCAGCGGAACGCTCAATGCCACGTAAAACGGGCTCTGCGGGAATTGGTACAGCACTTGCTCCAGTCCAGTGACTTACTCACTGCTCGCTGAGCAACTGTTGAAAAAGGAACTGATCATGTCGCGTCCCCTGAAAGTCGTCGCCCTCTCCGGTGGCACCTGGCGTCCCTCCCGCACCTTGGTGCTGACTCAAGCCTTGCTGGCTGAGCTGGCCGGGCATCTGCCGATCGAGAGTCACCTGATCGAACTCGGTGACATCGCCCGTCCGCTCGGCGGCGCGCTCTCGCGTCAGGAACTGAGCGCTGAAGTCGAAGCCGAGTTGCGAGCCATCGAACAGGCCGACCTGCTGATCGTTGCCGCGCCGGTCTATCGCGGCTCCTACCCGGGGTTGCTCAAGCATCTGTTCGACCTGATCGATCTCAACGCACTGATCGATACGCCGGTATTGCTGGCCGCCACCGGTGGCAGCGAACGCCATGCGTTGGTGCTCGATCATCAGTTGCGACCGCTGTTCAGCTTCTTTCAGGCCGTCACTTTACCGATCGGCGTATACGCCACCGAGGCTGATTTCGCCAACTACCAGATCACCAGCGAAACCCTGAAAGCACGTATCCGTCTGGCTGCAGAACGCGCTGCGCCGCTATTCGCCACGCAAATCAAACCGTTGCTGAAAATCGCCTGAGGAGCTGTTCATGGATGTTTTCTGGTTTCTGCCGACCCATGGCGACGGGCACTATCTGGGCACCACTCAAGGCGCGCGCCCGGTCACGCTCAACTATTTGAAACAAGTCGCGCAGGCGGCCGACAGCCTCGGTTACCACGGTGTGCTGATTCCCACCGGGCGATCTTGCGAGGACTCGTGGGTGATTGCTTCGGCGCTGGTGCCGTTGACCGAACGCCTGCGCTATCTGGTGGCGATCCGTCCGGGGATCATTTCACCGACAGTGTCGGCGCGCATGGCCGCGACACTCGACCGTCTGTCCAACGGCCGCCTGTTGATCAACGTTGTGACGGGCGGCGACCCGGACGAAAACCGGGGCGACGGCAGCTTCCTCAGCCATAGTGAACGCTACGAAGTCACTGATGAGTTTCTGAAAATCTGGCGCCGGGTGCTGCAAGGCGAGGCCGTGGACTTCGACGGCAAACACCTGAAGGTGCAGAACGCCAAAGCGCTTTACCCACCCGTACAGAAACCTTATCCACCGTTGTACTTCGGCGGCTCCTCCGACGCTGCGCATGATCTCGCCGCCGAGCAGGTCGACGTCTATCTGACCTGGGGCGAACCACCGGCCGCCGTCGCCGAGAAACTGGCCGATGTGCGCGAACGCGCGGCACGGCATGGGCGCAAGGTGAAGTTCGGTATTCGCCTGCATGTGATCGTGCGCGAGACCGCCGAAGAGGCGTGGAAAGCCGCAGACAAACTGATCGAACACATCAGCGACGAAACCATCGAAGCGGCGCAGAAATCCTTTTCCCGCTTCGACTCCGAAGGTCAGCGGCGCATGGCCGCGCTCCACGATGGCCGGCGCGACAACCTGCAAATCGCCCCCAATCTGTGGGCCGGCGTCGGCCTGGTGCGCGGCGGTGCCGGCACGGCATTGGTCGGCGATCCGCAGCAAGTGGCGGCGCGGATCAAGGAGTACGCCGATCTCGGGATCGAGAGTTTCATCTTCTCCGGCTACCCGCATCTGGAAGAGGCTTACCGCTTTGCCGAGCTGGTTTTTCCGCTGCTGCCCGAGCCTTACGCGAGCCTGGCCGGGCGCGGCTTGACCAACCTCACCGGACCGTTCGGCGAAATGATCGCCAACGACGTCCTGCCGACAAAAGCCACGGCATAACCCACCCCGCGCAGGGGCAGATTGAATTCAGGAGTGTTGGTGTGACTGCCAAACCGCAAAGTACCCTTTTATCGCCATTGCAGAGCGCCCGCCAACTGGCTGCCGAGTTTGCCCTGACCGCCATTGAGCGCGACGAACGCGGCGGCACGCCCAAGGCCGAACGCGATGCCCTGCGCGACAGCGGCTTGCTGGCCCTGAGCATCCCCAGCCGTTACGGCGGCCTCGGCGCGAGCTGGAGAGAAACCCTGCAAGTGGTGCGCGAGTTCGCCAAGGTCGACAGCTCGATCGCCCACGTTTTCGGTTTTCATCACCTGATGCTGGCCACCGTGCGCCTGTTCTCCCGCCCGGAACAATGGCAGCCGTGGTTCGAACAGACCGCACGGCAAAACTGGTTCTGGGGCAACGCGCTCAACCCGCTCGACACCCGCACGGTGGTCAAGGATCTCGGTGGCTGGCGCGAATTTTCCGGGAAGAAGAGTTTCTGCTCCGGCGCCAGCGACTCACAAATGCTGATCGCCTCGGCGGTCGATGAAAGCGCCGGCGGCAAGCTCTTGATCGCGGCGATCCCCAGTGGCCGCAGCGGTATTACCCTGCATAACGACTGGAACAACATCGGTCAGCGCCAGACCGACAGTGGCAGCGCCACGTTCGAGCGGGTGCGGGTTGAAGAATCGGAATTGCTCCTCGATCCGGGCCCACTGAGCACGCCATTCGCCTGCTTGCGCCCGCTGATCGCGCAACTGACGTTCACGCATATGTTCCTCGGGATTGCCGAAGGTGCATTCGAGGAAGCGCGGCAATACACCCTCAATGAAACCCGTCTCTGGCACAAATCCACAGCCCGTACTGTGCAGGAGGATCCGTATGTGCTCGCGCATTTCGGCGAATTCTGGGTCGCCCTTGAAGGCATTCGCCTACTGGTCGAACGTGCGGCGGCTTTGCTTGATGAAGCGTGGGCCAAAGGCCCGAACCTCAGCGCGGAAGAACGCGGTCATGTCGCCACGGCGATTGCCACGGCAAAAGTCGCGGCCAGCCGTCAGGGCCTGGACATTTGCAGCCGTTTGTTCGAAGTCACCGGGGCGCGCGCCACTCACGCCTCACTGCGCCTGGATCGCCACTGGCGCAACCTGCGCACGCAAACCTTGCACGACCCACTGGATTACAAACTCCACGAGCTGGGCGACTGGGCGCTGAATCAGGCTCTGCCGGTGCCGACGTTCTATTCCTGATTGCTCCTTGAAAGGACGAGCCCATGCAATTGCTGACCTTACCGCCCTCACCCGCGCTCGCGACGTCGATCCGCGCCACCGCGCAAGTGTTCGAAGACCCGAAATCTCAAGCGCTGCTCGCGCATTTGCAACAGGTCGCGCCGAGCGAAGCCAGTGTGCTGGTCATCGGCGAGACCGGCACTGGCAAGGAACTCGTCGCACGACATATTCACAACCTGAGCAATCGCCGCCACCGGCCGTTTATCGCGGTCAACTGCGGCGCGTTTTCCGAATCGCTGGTGGAGGCGGAATTGTTCGGCCATGAAAAAGGCGCGTTCACCGGTGCGCTGAGCGCCAAGGCTGGCTGGTTCGAGGAGGCAGATGGCGGCACGCTATTTCTCGATGAGATCGGTGATCTGCCGATCGCGATTCAGGTGAAGCTGTTGCGGGTCTTGCAGGAGCGTGAAGTGGTGCGGCTCGGTTCGCGCAAAAGCATCCCCATCGATGTGCGGGTGCTGGCGGCGACCAACGTACAACTGGAAAAAGCCATCAATGCCGGACATTTTCGCGAGGATCTGTATTACCGCCTGAACGTGGTCAATCTGGAACTGAGCCCGTTGCGTGAACGCCCCGGCGACATTCTGCCGCTGACCCGCCACTTCATCGAGGCTTACAGCCAGCGCCTGGGCTATGGCCGCGTCAGCATCAGTCCGGGCGCCGAGCAGAAACTGCGCGCCTACAGTTGGCCAGGCAATATTCGCGAGCTGGAAAACGTCATCCATCACACCCTGCTGATCTGCCGCAATGGCGTGATCGAGCGTGATGATCTGCGCCTGTCGAACATGCGCATCGAGCGCCCCGACGATCATGCCGGCGCCGATGATTCACCGGAAGCCTTGCTGGAACAGGCCTTTCAAAAACTGTTCGCGCAACAGGCCGGAGCACTACACGAAAAAGTTGAAGACGCCTTGCTGCGCGCCGCTTACCGCTTCTGCCATTACAACCAGGTGCACACCGCCGCGCTGCTTGGCCTGAGCCGCAATGTCACACGTACGCGGCTGATCAAGATCGGCGAACTGGCGGTGAACAAGCGGCGACTGAGCGAAAACCTGCACGGCGAGCGGCTTATCCAGCTATCGATCTAACCGATCAGATTGCAGTGCAAGGCATCGTCGTGACTGCGGGCGATGCTGCTCAGCACCTGGAAGGAATTGAAGGTGACGGTTTTCGCCCGATGAATGTGGATCAGTTGCCAGAAATCCTGTTCGCCACTTTCAAAACTGCGAAAAGCTGCCTCCCCCGCCTCGCGGGTTTGCCATTGCAGAAAACTCAACACCCGCCGACCATCATCGCTGGCCTGCACGCTGGCGCTGAGGAAACCGTCGTAGCGCTGGGCCAGACGTTCGCTTTGCACTGAAAGAGCAGTGACCAGGGCCGGTTGCTGACGCGGTTCGATTTCAAATTCGATCAATTGGGTGAAACTACGGTTGTTCATGGAACGCCCCCACTCATCGTAAGACGAGTCTTGCGACTCGAAGGCCTGCAGGGTAAAACCTCTAGTTAAGTCAAGGTCAAGAGTCTTTTCCAATGATCACCCGAGAAAACCTGCACAAGCAGCTTACGGTCGGTGAAGTCGCGGCGCGCAGCGGTGTGGCGGTGACGGCGCTGCATTTTTATGAAGCCAAAGGTTTGATCAAGAGCCAGCGCAATGCCGGCAATCAGCGCCGCTATGCGCGCGCAGTGCTGCGCCGGGTGGCGTTGATCAAAGTCGCGCAGCGCTTGGGGATTCCACTGGCGGAGATTGGCGAGGCGCTGAAAATTCTGCCGGATGATCGCGCACCGACAGCGGCGGACTGGAAGGTGCTATCCGAGCAATGGCGACGCGAACTGGATGAGCGGATCGAGCAATTGACGCTGTTGCGTGACCGACTCAATGGCTGTATCGGCTGTGGCTGTCTGTCGATGGAAGCGTGCCCGTTGCGCAATCAGGGCGACGTGCTCGGCGAACAGGGGCCGGGGCCACACTTCACCAAGGACTAATGAAGGCCCCGTGGCGAGGGCATTTATCCCCTTACCACAGGAGAGATGCGCCCCTGCTGCTCGTCGGGCAAAAATCTGCACTGCGTGGACAGTTCTATAGTGTTTCTTCACCTCGCAAAACAACAATCAGGGAGAACGTCATGAGCGTCAAACCCATTCCCGAGGGGTATCACAGCATTACCCCGTATCTCGGCATTCACAAGGCCGCCGAGGCCATCGACTTCTATAAGAAAGCGTTTGGTGCCACCGAAGTCATGCGCCTGGCGATGCCCGACGGCGGTATCGGCCACGCCGAACTGCGCATTGGTGATAGCGCAATCATGCTCGGCTCGCCGTGCGACCAAGGGCCGTTGAGCAATCCGGACAACGCGGTGTCGGTCGGTTTGCATCTGTACGTGACCGATGTCGACAAATCCTTTCAGCGGGCGCTGGATGCCGGGGCGACCACCGTGTCCGAGGTCAAGGATCAGTTTTACGGTGATCGCAGCGGCACGTTGAAAGATCCCTATGGACATCTGTGGTTTCTGGCCTCACGTAAAGAGGATCTGACCCAAGAGCAGATCAGGCAGCGGGCTATGGAGATGTTTCAGCAGGGTTAGGTTTTGTAATGTTTGTAAAGGCGCTATCGCGAGCAGGCTCACTCCTACGGGGGAATGCATTTCAATTGTAGGAGTGAGCCTGCTCGCGATAGCGCCTTTACAAACATACACATCACACTTCATGAAGCGGCCCATCACGCTTTGCGCCTTGCCCCGAACGCCAGACAATTTCAGGATGCATCCAACAAGAACCCTGAAAAAAGGATCAGTCTGATGTTTGCCGGATTCCTCAAAGACCAGCGTCACGTCAACGGCGTCGACATTGCCTATCGCCTCGGCGGCAGCGGCCCGGGCCTGCTGTTGCTGCATGGCCACCCGCAGACCCACGTGATCTGGCACAAGATTGCCGAACAACTGGCCGAGCACTTCACGGTGGTCGCCGCCGACTTGCGCGGCTACGGTGACAGCGGTCGCCCTGACGCCGATGACCAGCATCGCAATTATTCAAAACGTGAAATGGCTCGTGATGGCGTCGAGCTGATGCAGTCGCTGGGCTTCGCGCAGTTCTCGATCCTCGCCCACGATCGTGGCGCACGGGTGGCGCATCGCCTTGCGCTCGATCACCCGGCCGCCGTGCAGCGCATGATGTTGCTCGACATCGCGCCGACCCTGTCGATGTACACGCAAACCAACGAAGCCTTCGCCCGCGCCTACTGGCACTGGTTCTTCCTGATTCGTCCGGCGCCGCTGCCGGAAACCCTGATCGAGGCCAATCCCGATGCCTATCTGCGCAGCGTGATGGGCAGTCGAAGCGCCGGGCTCAAACCATTTACCGAGCAAGCCTTCGACGAATACCGGCGCTGCCTGCAACAGCCGGGCAGCGCGCGCGGTATCTGCGAAGACTACCGGGCCAGCGCCGGCATCGATCTGGAGCACGACCGCACCGACATCGCCGCCCAGCATCATCTGAATCTGCCGCTGCGGGTCTTGTGGGGCGCGGAAGGCACGGTTGGGCGCTGTTTCGATCCGCTGAAAGAATGGCAGCAGGTGGCGAAGAACGTCAGCGGGCAAGCCCTGCCCGCCGGCCACTATATTGCCGAAGAAGTCCCTGAATTGTTGCTTGCCGAAGCACTGGCCTTTCTGCGCTGACCAGGGCTGCGGGTCCCGATGCTATGCTGGCGGCTTCTGCCGCCAGTGCTCGTTTCGACATGCCCCAGAAGAAAGACACCTTGCCTCTGCCCGAAGACCTGCGGGTGCTGCTCACCGTGATCCGCAAGAACGGCTTTGCTGCCGCCGCGGATGAACTGGGCCTGTCCCCGGCGTACGTCAGCAAACGCATTCAGATTCTCGAAACCACCCTCGGCACACGCCTGCTGCACCGAACCAGCCGCCGCGTCTCGCTGACCGAGGATGGCGAGCGGGTACAGCGCTGGGCGTTGCGCATTCTCGATGATTTCCAGCAACTGCACGACGAACTCTCCGACGCCCACGACAGCCCGCGTGGGCGTTTGCACATCTGCAGCAGTTTCGGGTTTGGCCGCAATCACGTCGCCCCAGCCGTGTCGTTGCTGGCCGAACGTTATCCGCAACTGGAGATTCGCCTCGACCTGTTTGACCGCGTCGTGGACATCATCAACGAAGGCTTCGACCTGGAGATACGCGTTGGCGATGACATTCCCGGCCAGCACATCGGCCGGCGTCTGGTCAGCAATCGGCGCGTGCTGTGCGCGGCGCCAAGTTATCTGCAACGTCGCGGCACGCCGAAAACGCTGGACGACCTGCAGCAGCACGATTGCCTGGTGATCAAGGAGCGCGACAATGCCTTCGGCATCTGGAATCTGGATCGCGATGGCGGCCAAGAGAACGTGCGGGTCAGCGGGCCGTTGTCGTCCAACAACGGCGAGATTGTTTTGCAATGGGCGCTGGATGGTCGTGGGGTATTGCTGCGCTCATTGTGGGATGTGAAGCCGTTGCTCGAGCAAGGCCGTTTGGTGCAAGTGCTGGAAGATTACAGCCAGAGCGCGAATGTCTGGGCGGTGTACCCGACACGGCTGGCGCATTCGGGGAAGTTGCGCGCATGTGTGGAGTTTTTTCAGGCGCATTTCAAAAGCCTGTCGCTGTAACCAGAACACCGCAACCCCCTGTAGGAGTGAGCCTGCTCGCGATAGCGGTGTGTCAGACACAGCAACTCTGACTGATCCACCGCCATCGCGAGCAGGCTCACTCCTACAAGGAGGCCAGCGGTGGGTCAGGAGAGCCAGGGGTTGTTGACCAGGTGCTGGCGTTCGAAATCCTTGATTTGTTCGCGGCGTTGCAAGGTGCTGCCAATTGCATCAAGTCCCAGCAGCAGCGAAGTTTTGCGCAGACCATCAATCTGGAAATCGATCACGCTGCCATCCGCCAAACCAATCTGCTGCGTCTCCAGATCAATACTGATCCGCGCCGTTTCAGGCTGACCGACAAGCCGTCCGATGCGCTGCACCTGCGCCTCCTCCAGCGTGATCAACAACACCCCGTTGCGCTGGCAGTTGTCGAAAAAGATCCCGGCGAAGCTGCTACCGATCAGCGCGCGAATGCCCAACTGCTGCAACCCCCACACCGCGTGCTCGCGGCTGGAGCCGCAGCCGAAATTCGGCCCGACCACAAGAAAACCAGCCCTCTGCCACGCAGGCTGATTCAGCACAAACTGAGGATTCGGCGTGCCGTCCGGCAAAAATCGCAGATCGAAAAACAAACCGCGATCCAGGCCTTTCCTGTCGATGCCCTTGAGAAACTGCTTGGGCATGATCACGTCGGTATCGACGTTGGCGGCCAACAATGGCGCGGCCTGCCCGCTGACCTGAGTGAAGGGTTGCAGGCTCATGGGCGTACTCCAAAGTGGCGGATGTCGGTGAGGCGGCCGCTGATCGCAGCAGCGGCGACCATCGCCGGGCTCATCAGATGGGTGCGTGCGCCAGCGCCCTGACGCCCCTCGAAATTACGGTTGGTGCTGGACGCGCAGCGGTCGCCGGGGGCCAGCACGTCGTCGTTCATCGCCAGACACATCGAACAGCCGGACTGACGCCATTCAAAACCGGCCTCGATAAAAATCCGCGCCAATCCTTCCGCTTCGGCTTGGGCGCGCACTTCGCTGGAACCGGGGACGATCATCGCCCGCACATGCTCGGCGACTTGCTGCCCGCGCACGACACGGGCGGCATCGCGCAAGTCCTCGATCCGTGCGTTGGTGCAGGAACCGATAAAGGCATGGCTGATGACGATCTCGCTGAGCGGCATGCCGGCTTCGAGGCCCATGTAGTTGAGGGCGCGGCGCATGTCCTGACGCAGGATCGGGTCGTTGATCGCTTGCGGGTCGGGCACCCGAGCGCCAATCGGTGCAGCCTGATCCGGGCTGGTGCCCCAGGTGACCATCGGTTCCAGCAGATGGGCGTCGAGATGAATCTCGCGGTCGAACAAGGCGCCGGGATCGCTGCGCAGGTCGCACCATTGTTGCAGTCCGCGCTCCCACAAGTCACCGGTGGGCGCGCGGGGTTTGCCTTTGAGATAGGCGAACACCTTGTCGTCCGGCGCCATGAACGCGCCACGCGCACCGGCCTCGACCGCCATGTTGCAGATGGTCATGCGCGCCTCGACGCTCAGGGCATCAATGGTCGAACCGCAGAACTCGATGGCATAACCGGTGGCCCCGGACGCGCCAATCTGGCCGATCAGCGCCATGATCAGGTCTTTCGACGTCAGCCCCGCTGCCAACTCGCCGTCAACCGTCACGCGCATGCTTTTCAGACGTTTGTAGACCAGGGTCTGCGAGGCCAGCAGGTGTTCGATTTCCGAGGTGCCGATGCCGAAACCGAAAGCGCCGAGCGCGCCATACGTCGTGGTGTGGCTGTCGCCGGCAGCAATGACCATGCCCGGCAATATAAAACCCTGCTCCGGCGCGATCACATGTTCGATGCCTTGGCGTTTGTCGAGGATATCCAGCAACTCGATACCGAAGTCCCGGCAATTCTCTGCCAGATACGACACCTGTCGCGCGCCACCGGCATCCGGCATCGCGGCCACCCGCAGCGGTGTGGTTGGATTGACGTGGTCAACCACCGCCAACGCTGTTTCCGGACGCCAGACACCCCGCCCGGCCTCGCGCAAACCGCTGAATGCCTGGGGACTGGTGTATTCGTTGATCACCTGACGATCGATATAGAGCAGGACATGGCCCTGATCGTCGAGGCGGCACACCGTGTGCGAATCGATGTGTTTGTCGTAGAGGGTTCTGGCGGTCATCAAGGTGCTCACTCAGGCATTCATCGTGAGCTCCATGATAGGGAGCGCCGGCGGGCCATCAATTGCCTGACAGTGATGGCGTCATGCATGAATCGTGTTTGATCCTCAAAACACGACAAAACCCTGTGGGAGCGAGCTTGCTCGCGAAAGCGGTGTGTCAGTCACGTCCGCGTTAACTGATCGTCCGCGTTCTTGAGCAAGGGGACGTGTGGTGATCGGGGAATTGCGAAACATTTGCTTTCATATCCCCTTTCGGGATTTGCAGCGCTCATTCGTCTTATATAGATGCAGGCCGTTCGCGTAGGCAAAAGCCACGAGCGGCTTTTCGGGGATCCCGTGCTGCGAAGCCCGTAGCCACGCGCCCTTTCACCGAATACAAGACGCGCAATCATGTCGAAGAAATCCCGCTCCAAACTGTGGTTCCTCGTTCATAGCTGGCTGGCGTTACCGATCTGGTTTTTCGTGCTGATCGTCTGTGTCACCGGCACATTGGCGGTGGTCAGTCAGGAAATCGTCTGGCTGGCCAACCCGCAGATGCGCGCCAGCCAGCCGTCGGACGATGCACCCCGTCTCGGTTATGAACAGATCATCACAGCGATCAAGACCGCTGAACCGCAGGCACTGGTACAACGCATCAGCCGCCCCGACGAATCGCATTTCGCGCTGGATGTCACCCTCAGCTATCCCGACGGGCGCTCGCTGGTCACCTACGTCAACCCGTATACGGGCGTGATCCAGGGCACGGCGCCGGAATTCAATTTCCAGGCCTTTACCCGTGCCTTGCATGGCTGGTGGCTGGTGCCGTTCACCAATGGTTACAGCTGGGGCTGGTATCTGGTGTCAGCGCTGAGCTTGCCGCTGCT
Source organism: Pseudomonas sp. NPDC087690 (assembly GCF_044743175.1). Classification (NCBI taxonomy): domain Bacteria; kingdom Pseudomonadati; phylum Pseudomonadota; class Gammaproteobacteria; order Pseudomonadales; family Pseudomonadaceae; genus Pseudomonas; species Pseudomonas sp. NPDC087690. Next base: position 154,443 of record NZ_JBIUVX010000007.1, on the reverse strand, counting down.
GGCGTCGTTGATCACCGGTCTGGTGGTGTACAAGCGTTTCTGGAAAGGTTTTTTCAGTCCGACCCTGCGCATTCGCCACGGTGCGCGAATTTTCTGGGGGGACTTCCATCGTCTGAGCGGCATCTGGTCAATCTGGTTCATTGCGGTCATCTCCGTCACCAGCACCTGGTTCCTGATTGAAGCGGTGCTGTCCGATAACCACATATCGATTTCCAGCGAGGCGATCATTCCGGCCATGTCGCGCGACAGCGTGCCGTTGACCGCCGATGGCCTGCCACCGGCCCGGCTCAGTCTTGATCGCGCGATCGAAATCGCCCAGCAAAAGATTCCCGGGCTCGAGGCCAGCGTCATCAACATGCCTTTCAATGCCTACAGTCACCTCGATATTCGTGGCCGAGGCTGGTATCCACTGATGTTCCAGAGCGCGACGCTCAACCCGTTCAACGGCGAGCTGGCATCCTCCCGCGTGCTGTCGGATCGCACGTCACTGGAGTTCGTCACCGAATCCATGCGCCCGCTACATACCGGTGACTTCGGTGGTCTGTGGATCAAGCTGATCTGGTTCTTCTTCGGCCTGTTGCTGAGCATGATGGTGCTCAGCGGTTTGTTGATCTGGACCAAGCGCACCGCGCTGGCGACCGCCAACGCCCTTAAACGCGAAAGCAAGAAAGCCCGCACCGCCGCCGTGCAGCCCGCGACCACCCGCGAGACTTCGGAGGCCAGCCTGTGAGCCAGACGACGAGCATTGCCCAACCTTCACGCCTGAGCCGCTTCTGGCATAAATGGCGCTTCCATATCAATGTACTGCTGCTGCTGATTCCGCTGGGTTTCATGCCGAAATACTTTGCCGATGTGGCGTTGTTCCGTGGCGACAGCGGCCTTGGCGAGCGCGAGATCGGTGACGTCCAGGTCGGCCCTTGGAGCCTGCGCCTTGCCGAGTTGCGCAACGAAGCGCCGCTCAATGGTCCCGCCGGTTACTCGAAGGACTTCAACGCTGCGTTGTGTGACGCCTGTATCGAACAGGTCAAGGCCACTTACCTGCGCATCGGCAAACCCCGCAGCCTGCGCGCCGCCGGGGTTATCTTCTTCGGCACACCGTACCGCATGGGCACACAATTGCTGATCCCGGAAAAAACCAAACCCGACGCCGAACTGTGGATCACCATGGAAGGCTGGGACGGCAGCATGCACCAAGCCTCTATTCCCCTGAGCCAGGCCTCTCCCGCCACGATTGCATGGCTGAACAAACAAGGAGCCAAACCATGAGCCACGCTCGCCGCCCTTCCCGTCTGCGCCTGAGCGCCGCGCTGCTGGTGCTGAGCGCCGGCTTCAGTGCCAGCGCCCTCGCCCACAACCCGATGTGCGAATGCAAGGCCATCGATGCCGAACAGATCAAATGCACCGGCGGTTTCTCCGACGGCAGCGGCGCACCGGGGGTGACCCTCGATGTGATCGGCTACGACGAAACCATTCTGGTGCCGGGCAAGCTCGGTGCCGACTCGACACTGACATTCAAGAAGCCTGGCGCCGAGTTTTATGTGCTGTTCGACGCAGGTCCAGGCCATGTGGTCGAAATCGACCAAGCGGATATCGAGACCCCATGAGTACACCAACCAGCCAAGTTGTGCGCCCGGCGGGTGCCGGCCATGAAACCCTCAATGTGCTGCTGTTGTGTCTGTTGATTCTGGCGATTGCCGGTTCGGTCGTCGCATGGCGCGGGGTTTCCCATGAGCCGGAGCCGGTCGCGACAAATCAACTCGACGCACGCCGCGACCTCAGTGCTTCGGAGCAAGGCATCTACGCCGACCTGCGGGTGACCCTCGACGAAATCCGCTTGCTGCGCGAAGAGCAGCAAGCCCTGCCGACGCCGCAGAACCTCGCGGACGAAGGGTTTGCGCCGTTTGCTCAGGACGCCAGCTCGGTCAGCCGCGGCGGTCATGCCTGGCAGTTGTTGGCGGACGCCGCGTATTTCGGCCAAAGCCAGACCCCTGCCGTCGCGGGTTCGTTCGTGATGCTGCTCAGTGCCGACGACAAGGCGGCGCCGGACATCTGGCTCAACCGTGATGCAGCCGTTCAAGCCCCCGCACAACTCACCGCCGACGCTCTGTCCGCTGCCGGCTGGAAACAGATCGTCGCGCAATACGATGCCGGGGTTACCCGCGAACATCGCCATTGATTCCTCGCCCCTATCCGAGAGAAGACCGCTTGCCCATGTCTATTTCATCGCCGCGCCGCCCTTTGTTACGCCTGTTTCTGGTCGGCCTCTGCGCCTGCCTGCTGAGCCCGCTGGCCAGTGCCGATAGCGCCAAACGCCTGCGTATCGGCATTACCCTGCACCCCTATTACAGCTATGTGGCAAACATCGTCGGCGACAAGGCCGAGGTGGTGCCGCTGATTCCTGCCGGTTTCAACCCGCACGCCTACGAGCCGCGCGCCGAGGACATCAAACGCATCAGCGGGCTGGATGTGATCGTGCTCAACGGTGTCGGCCATGACGATTTCGCCGACCGCATGATTGCCGCCAGCGAAACACCGAACATCAAAACCATCGAAGCCAATGAAAACGTGCCGCTGCTGGCCGCCACCGGGGTTGCCGCACGCGGCGCCGGCAAAGTGGTCAACCCGCACACGTTCCTGTCGATCAGCGCCTCCATCGCGCAGGTCAACAACATTGCCCGCGAACTGGGCAAGCTTGATCCGGACAACGCCAAGACCTATACCCAGAACGCCCGCGCCTACGGCAAACGCCTGCGACAGATGCGTGCCGACGCCCTGGCCAAACTGACTCAGGCACCGAACGCCGAACTGCGCGTGGCTACGGTTCACGCGGCCTATGACTATCTGTTGCGCGAATTCGGTCTGGAAGTGACGGCGGTGGTCGAGCCGGCGCACGGTATCGAGCCAAGCCCGAGCCAGTTGAAAAAGACTATCGATCAACTGCGCGAACTGGATGTGAAAGTGATTTTCTCGGAGATGGACTTCCCGTCCACCTACGTCGAAACCATCCAGCGTGAGTCCGGCGTGAAGCTGTACCCGCTGTCACACATTTCCTATGGTGAATACACCGCCGACAAATACGAAAAGGAAATGACCGGCAACCTCAATACCGTGGTGCGGGCGATTCAGGAGTCGGGCGCATGACCTCCAAAGAAACGATTTCGAACGAACTCGAATCCCCTGTGGGAGCGAGCTTGCTCGCGAAGGCGCCAGATCAGCCAACATCTGTATTGAATGACACAGCGCATTCGCGAGCAGGTCGAATCGTCGCACCGTCGCTCCCACAAGGACCGACTTTGGATTTTGCGGAGATTTGTCTGACGCTCGGGCGCACAACCATTCTCGACAACGTCACCTTCCAGGTGCAGCCCGGCAGCGTGCATGCGCTGGTCGGCCCGAACGGTGGCGGCAAGAGCTCGCTGATCAAGACGCTGCTGGGGCAGATGCCGCATCAGGGCCAGCTCAGCCTGCAATGGCCCGGCGCCCCCGGCATCATCGGATATGTGCCGCAGGCGCTGGAGTTCGATCGTGGTTTACCGATGACCGTCGACGATTTCATGGCCGCGATGTGCCAGCGTCGCCCGGCGTTTCTCGGTTTGAGCAAACACTACGCCGGCGCCATTGGTGAAGCGCTGGAGCGGGTCGGCATGCAGGACAAACGCAAGCGGCGCATGGGCGCGTTGTCCGGGGGTGAACGTCAGCGGGTTCTGCTCGCACAGGGTCTGATCCCTGCACCGCAACTGCTGGTGCTTGACGAGCCGATGTCGGCGCTCGACGAGGCCGGCATTCAGGTCTTCGAGCGCCTGCTCAATGACTGGCGCGCCGCGGGCATCACCGTGCTGTGGATCGAACACGATCTGGAAGCGGTCGGGCGTCTGGCCAATCACGTCACCGGCCTCAACCGCCGCGTCCTGTTCGACGCGACGCCACAAGAGGCACTGACTCCGGAACGTCTGTTGAGCCTGTTTTCGACCCATCCACGGAGCGCTGCCTGATGAGTTACGAAGCCTTTCGTTTGATGGTGCAAGGCTGGGCCTCGTCCGGTTACCTGCCGGAAGCGCTGGCCTACGGTTTTGTGGTCAATGCACTGCTCGCCGGTTTGTTGATCGGCCCGGTGCTGGGTGGTCTCGGTACGCTGGTGGTGGTCAAGCGCTTCGCGTTTTTCTCCGAAGCGGTCGGTCACGCCGCGCTGACCGGCGTGGCCATCGGCATCCTGCTCGGCGAACCCTACACCGGACCGTACGGCAGCCTGTTCGGTTATTGCCTGCTGTTCGGCATCCTGCTCAATTACCTGCGCAACCGTACCGGTCTGGCGCCGGACACTTTGATCGGCGTATTCCTGTCGGTGTCGCTGGCACTCGGCGCGAGTCTGCTGCTGATCCTGGCGGGCAAGATCAATGTGCACATTCTCGAGAACGTGCTGTTCGGTTCGGTGCTGACGGTCAACGGCAACGATCTGGCGGTATTGGCCATCGTCGGTTCGCTGGTCATGGCCCTGGCCCTGCCGCTGTACAACCGCATCATGCTCGCCAGTTTCAATCCGCAACTGGCGGCCGTGCGCGGCGTGGCGGTGAAAACCCTGGATTATCTGTTCGTGATTCTGGTGACGCTGATCACCGTGGCGGCGGTAAAAGTGATTGGTGCGATTCTGGTCGGCGCGCTGCTGGTGATTCCGGCTGCCGCCGCACGCTTGCTCAGTCAATCGCTCAAGGGCTTTTTCTGGTGTTCGGTGCTGATCGCCACCGTCAGCACCTTGTGCGGCATTCTCGCGCCCATCGTGTTCGACCTGCCGATCCCGTCCGGCGCCGCGATCATTCTGGTTGCTGGTATCGCTTTCGCCCTCGCCGCCATTGCGCGCGGGGTTGTCCCGAGTCTGAAAGGGAATCTTGGATAAATGACTTTTTCACTGCGTAAGCTGACCTTGGCCATGGCCTTGTGCGGCGTGGTTTGTACCCCATTGATGGCCGCCGAAAACACTAAACAGTTGCGGGTGCTGGCCTCTTTGCCCATCACCTTTGGCTTGGCTGAGGCGCTGCTCAAAGGCACTGATGTCAATCTCGAACGAGCGGCGCCAGCGAACCTGCCGGGCAGTCGTCAGAGCGCCTATTTCACGGGGCGTGGCGCCCCGGCACTGAGCAAACTGGCAACCGCGGCCGATGCCGTGATTGGCGTGCGCTCGTTGTGGCCGGATGATCAGCTGTACCCGATCGCCCGTCGCAGCAATATCCGTATTGTCGAAGTCGATGCGGCACGCCCGATCGACGGCGCCCTGCCGGGCATTGCCGTGCAACCGGATTTGAAAGTCGATGGCCTGAACAGCCAGCCGTGGCTGGCGAGCAACAACATGGGGCGCATGGCCGATGTCATGGCAGCAGATCTGACGCGCCTGGCACCGAGTGCCAAGCCTGCGATCGAGGCGAATCTGGCAACGTTGAAGCAGCGTTTGTTGAAGCTCAGCGCCGACAGCGAGGCGCGATTAGCCAGCGCCGACAACCTCAGTGTGATGAGTCTCAGCGATCACTTCGGCTATCTGATCGGCAGCCTCAATCTGGAGCTGATCGGCGAGGATCCACGGCCTGATGCGGAGTGGACACCCGAAGACCTGAAAAAACTGACGGCGACGCTCAAGGACAATGAAGTGGCGGTGGTGCTGCATCATCGGCAGCCATCGGACGCAGTGAAAGCGGCGATTGCCGAGTCGGGCAGTCATCTGGTGGTGCTGAGTACCGATGCGGCGGATCCGGTGGCGGAGCTGGAAGGCAATGTGGATTTGCTGTTGAAGGGTTTGAGCGGGGCTTAATTTCAGCTGAAACCGCGTTATCGTTCATCGCGAGCAGGCTCACTCCTGCATTTGGAATGCGCTCCCCCTGTAGGAGTGAGCCTGCTCGCGAAGAGGCCCGCCCGGACTACACAAATCCAAGGCAAGAAAAAACCCGCTGACTGTCACCAGTCCAGCGGGTTTCTTTTTGCCCGGCCGCTTATTGCGCGGCAGCCTGGCCTTCCATCTTCTGGCGCAGGCTCAGTGGACGCATGTCAGTCCAGGTCTCTTCGATGTAAGCCAGGCATTCCTTTTTCAGGCCGCTCTTGCCCACGGTACGCCAGCCTTCCGGCACGGCTTTGTAGTCAGGCCAGATCGAGTATTGCTCTTCGTGGTTGACCACGACCTGAAAGAGGATGTCCTCGCGGTCGAATACTGACGTCATGCTGGTTCTCCATCGTTATATGGGTGAGCCGCACAACGGGTGCGGCCGGGTATGTAGAAAGAACGTTCGGCGCGGCGGAAAATTTACAGCGCGGCAGTCGCAGCAATCAGGGCGCGACCGAAGATCTCGGCAACGCGGTCGATCTCGGCGGCGGTGATCACCAGTGGCGGCAGGAAACGCACCACCGCACCATGGCGACCGCCCAGCTCCAGAATCAGTCCACGCTTGAGGCATTCGCGCTGCACCAGCGGTGCCAGACGCGCGAACGCTGGCGGATGACCCAGCGCATCCGGCGTACCGGCCGGATCGACCAGCTCGACACCGAGCATCAAGCCACGGCCACGAATATCGCCGAGTTGCGGGAAGTCGCGCTGCAGAATATGCAGGTGTTCGCTGAGGCGTGCCCCCATGGCGGCGGCGTGTTCGCAGACCTTGTGTTCGACCAGATAACGCATCACCGCCGACCCGGCAGCCATGGCCATCTGGTTGCCACGGAAGGTGCCGGCGTGCGCACCCGGTTGCCAGGTGTCGAGCCAGTCGCGATAGACCACCACCGCCAGCGGCAGGCTGCCGCCAATGGCTTTGGACAGCACCACCACATCCGGGATGATGTCGGCGTGCTCAAAGGCAAACATCTTGCCGGTGCGGGCGAAACCGCTCTGGATCTCATCGACGATCAGCGCGACTCCCGCCTTCTCGGTGATCCGGCGCAAACCGCGCAACCACTCGATATCGGCGGGAATCACCCCGCCCTCGCCCTGCACCGCTTCAACGATCACCGCCGCGGGCAGTTGCACGCCGGCCTCGGGATCGTTGAGCAGGTTTTCCAGGTAGCTCAAATTGGCTTTGACGCCGGCAGCGCCACCGAGGCCGAACGGGCAACGGTAGTCGTACGGGAACGGCATGAACTGCACGCCGCTGCTGAGCAGGGCACCCAACGGCTTTTTCGGCCCCAGGCTACCCATCAGGCTCAACGCGCCCTGGCTCATGCCGTGATAACCGCCGGAAAACGACAGCACGGTGCTGCGGCCAGTGGCGGTGCGCACCAGTTTCAGCGCAGCCTCCACGGCGTCGGTACCGGTAGGGCCGCAGAACTGGATTTTGGCTTGCGCCGCCAGCTCGCGTGGCAACAAGCCGAACAGATCCTGGACAAACTGATCCTTGACCGGCGTAGTCAGGTCCAGCGTGTGCAGCGGCAGTTCGTCGGCGAGCACCTGCTGGATCGCTTCGATCACCACTGGATGGTTATGCCCCAACGCCAGTGTGCCAGCACCGGCCAGGCAGTCGATGAAGGTACGCCCTTCGACGTCCTCGACATACAGCCCCTTGGCCCGCTTGAGTGCCAGCGGAATACGTCGCGGATAACTGCGAGCGTTGGATTCCTGCTGGCTCTGCCGAGCCAGTAACGGCGATTCAGTGAACTGATACAACGTTTCCGCTGGCGCCGAGCTGACCCGGGCCGACGACTCTTCGATAAGGCTGGTGGCGACTGACATCTCTCGACCCCTCAATTCGCTATGGATTGTGACCAAAACAGCACACCGCACAGGTGCGCATTCCGGTCGCGGAGCGCACTTGCAGGTTTTCCTGTTCTGGAAACGCTTAAGCGCGGCGAGGATTTAGACCCTTGATCGAGATGTCAGACAGGAACCGCCAACGACTTGTGCATGGGCGTGGCTTTTACGCCGTGATGGAGCAAGGCCGGTGCCGACGCGTGATAACCCAGATGCCGATAAAACGCTTCGCCGGTGCGTGTACTTTTCAAGGCCACGCTGGGCCTGCCACGGATTCGCAACCAGCCTTCGAGATCCGCCATCAGCGCCCGACCGGCCCCTCGGCGAAACCATTCCGGTTGCACATGGCAGAAGGTCACATCACCACTGGCGGCCGCCATGCCGACGCCGACCGGTTTGTCCGATAACAATGCGATGTTGAGATAGAAATGCGGATCGAGCAGCCACGCATTGATGCGCTCTGCCGATTGCTGACGTATCCAGGTATTGACGAGGCGCGGGTCGTTACGGTGATCAAGCGCGCAACCGACGCGAATCGAGCGTTCGATGATACGGCCGATGATGCCGGAGTCGGCGGGTGTGGCGGCGTAAATATAGACGGGAGCATCCATTGCGCTGTTCTCTCAATCCGTTGAGTCAAAGCAGGGGCCGACCTTAACCCCGCCCCGCCCGGATAGCGAACGCCAAGAAGTTACATTTGATGAGAATCCCCTGTACGAGTGAAATCAGAGCGTTTGCAGGGGCATGGTCAGTTCGACGCGTAAACCGTCAGGTCGGCTGTCGAAATGCAGCGCGCAGTCACAACGCTGGACGATCGCCTGGACAATCGCCAGGCCGAGGCCGCAGCCGGTGCTTTGGCCGTTGCGCCAGAAGCGCTGGGTCAGGTGCTGCAAATCATCCGGGGCAATGCCTGGACCATGGTCGCGTACGACAAACCGTACGCGATTGCCGATGGTCTCCAGGCTCACCTCGACCGCACAATCTTCCGGCGTATGGCGCAGCGCGTTGTCGAGCAAATTGCGCAGCGCGGCAATCGCCAACACCGCTGGCATTTGCAACGGAGCCTCAGAAAGTTGCGCAGGCAATTGCAGTTTGATCCGCAGTCGTTCCCCGCCAGTGGCGTCCTGAATCGCCAGTCGGGCGACCTGTTCGGCGCTGCATTGCGAACCGTCGTCGAACGACAGACTGCCTTCGACACGCGCCAGCAACAGCAATTGCTCCAGCGTGCGATGCAAGCGATCAGCACCCTCCTCCGCCCGCGCCAGCGATTGATCGCGAGCGCTGCCTTCGGTCATGCGTGCCACTTGCAGGTGGGTCTTGATCGCGGTCAGCGGGCTGCGCAGTTCATGGGCGGCATCACCGGTAAGGCGACGTTCGCGTTCGATGGTTTTACCGATGCGCTGGAACAACTGATTCTGCGTTTCCAGCAGTGGCTTCAGCTCACTGGGAAACGACTGCAGCTGCAACGGTTCGAGCGAATCGGCGTTACGCCGCATCAACGCCTCACGCAGACGATTGAGCGGCGCCAGGCCCTGTCCGATTCCCAACCACAACAGGCACAGGCAACCCAACAGCGCCACACCGACTGGCACCGACGCCGCCAGCAGGATCGACATGTTCAGCGCTTCGCGTTCGATCTGTCGATCCGCCGTGGTTATGCGTACGTCGCCGCGCGCGAGGGTAAAGCTGCGCCACGGCGCACCGTCGATCATCTGGTCGTGGAAGCCCATTTTCTCGGCTTCCAGTGCTTGCTCGGGATTGTTGTGGCTGCGCGCGAGAATTTCCCCGCGCAAGGAGCTGACCTGACAGGCCATGCCACCCGGAATGTTCAACTGTTCGGCACTGAAATGGGTGCCCTCGCCCTTGCTCGGCAATGTCGGCAACTGCTCCAGCAACCCGGCGACCATGCGCGCCGAAGCGACCAGGCGCTGGTCCAGCGAGAACATCATCTGATTGCGCAAGTCGCTGAGCATCCAGGCCGCCGCCAGTGCCCAGATCAGCGCGAAGGCTGCGCCGAGGGTCAGACTCAAACGCAATCGCAGACTCATCACTTGCCTTGATCCCCACCGTCGGCCGGGCCGAGGCGGTAGCCCAGACCGCGCACGGTTTCGACGATGCCTTTACCAAGCTTGCTGCGCAGGTGATGGATGTGCACGTTCAGCGCGTTGCTTTCCAGTTCGTCGTTGAAGCCATAGACGCTGTCTTTCAACTGCTCGGTGGACAGTACACGACCACGGTTGTGCAGTAGCGCTTGCAGCAGCGACTGCTCACGGCGCGACAAGTCCACCGGTTGCCCGGCGAGGGTGGTTTCGCGGCTGCTCGGGTCGTAGGTCAGCGCGCCATGTTCGATCAGATTGACGCTGCGCCCGGCCACCCGCCGCAACAGGGTTTGCAGCCGTGCGAACAGCTCCCGCAGATCGAAGGGTTTAAGCAGGTAATCGTCTGCCCCGGCCTGCAAACCGTCGACGCGGTCAGTGACCGAGTCACGTGCAGTCAGGATCAGTACCGGGATTTCGAGGCCGCTTTGCCGCAGTTGTTGGAGCAATTTGAGGCCATCTTCATCGGGCAGGCCGAGATCAAGCACCATCACGTCGAATTCGGCAACCTTGAGCATCGCCCGTGCCTTTGACGCCGTGTTGACGTGCTCGACGGTCAACCCCTGCGCCGTGAGACCGGCAACGATCCCGCTGGCGATCAACTCATCGTCTTCGCAAACCAGTACGTGCATGGTGAGTCCCGTAGAAAAAAGCCGATTAGGCAGTTGGCCGATTAAGCTGACATTATGCCCCGAACGTCACAGCGACAAGGGCATGGCGGTTAATCATCGGTTAATCGCTACCGCCCATTGTGCACCTCACTTGCACAGGGACAAGGCTCCTCCATGCGTCATTTTTTTCTTTTGTTTGCTCTGCTGATTTCGAGCCTGGCCCAGGCTGGAAACAACCCATTTGAGTCAAAACCGGAGTTTCTGCCGGTCGATAAAGCGTTCGTGCTCACGTCCGAGCGTCTGGAATCGGGTGAAACCCAGCTGTTCTGGCAAATCACCGACGGCTATTACCTGTATCAGAAACGCCTGAAATTCGACGGTCTGAGCGCCGAACAACAACCGGCATTGCCCGAAGGCGAATCGCACAGCGATGAGTTTTTCGGTGAGCAACCGGTTTACCGCCAAGGCCTGGAAGTCAAAATCCCCGCCTCGGCCAGCGGCCAGATCAAGGTCAGCTATCAGGGCTGTGCCGATGCCGGCCTGTGCTATCCGCCGCAAACCCGAGTGATTGACCTCGGCGGTAAAGCCGCCGTCGCGGCAGGCACCGAAGCACCGGATCAGGCCTTGGCCAGCAGCCTGCAACAGCGCGCGCTGGGCTGGAGTCTGCTGGTGTTCTTCGGCCTCGGCCTGCTGCTGGCGTTTACCCCTTGCACGCTGCCGATGCTGCCGATTCTCGCAGGTATGGTCGTCGGCAGTGGTGCCACACCGCGTCGCGGTTTTGCGCTGGCCGGCAGTTATGTGATTTGCATGGCGCTGGTGTATGCGGCGATGGGCGTGATTGCCGCGCTGCTCGGCGCGAACCTGCAAGCGTGGTTGCAGAACCCTTGGCTGCTTGGCACGTTCGCCGCGATCTTCGTGGTGCTGGCGTTGCCGATGTTCGGTTTCTTCGAGCTGCAATTGCCGGTGGCGCTGCGTGATCGTCTGGAACACGCTTCGCGCAGTCGCAGTGGTGGCAGCCTGGTCGGCGCCGGCGTGCTCGGCGCGCTGTCGGGCTTGCTGGTCGGCCCGTGCATGACCGCGCCGCTGGCCGGCGCGCTGTTGTACATCGCGCAGAGTGGCAATGCCCTGCACGGTGGCTTGATTCTGTTCTCGTTGGGCATCGGTATTGGTGTGCCGCTGTTGTTGCTGGTGACCGTCGGCAATCGCTTCCTGCCCAAACCCGGCGAGTGGATGAACCTGCTCAAGGGCGTGTTTGGTTTCCTGTTCCTCGCCACGGCATTGCTGATGCTGCGGCCGGTGCTGGACCCGTCGTTGTGGCTGGGCTTGTGCGGCGCGCTGTTGTTGATTGCCGCTTACAGTGCCTGGAAACAATCCGAAGGCTTTGGCCGTGTTGCACAGATGTTCGGCGCAATGGCGCTGCTGCTGGGTTTGTGGGGCAGTTTGCTGGTGATCGGCGCGGCGGGTGGCAGTGATGATCCGTACCAGCCGTTGCAGGTTTATAGCGCCGGCCGCACGACCAGCGCTGCACCCAATGGCCATGAAGCGTTCACCACAATCAACAATCCCGACGCCCTGCAACGCGAACTGGATACAGCGAAAACCAAAGGCCAATGGGTCTTGCTCGACTATTACGCCGACTGGTGCGTGTCGTGCAAAGTCATGGAAAAACAGGTGTTCGGCAAGGACAAGGTCATGCAGGCATTGAGCGATGTGCGCCTGCTCAGGCTTGATGTCACCGCCGACAATGCCGCCAGCCGCGAGCTGCTCAGCCGTTACAAAGTGCCGGGACCGCCGACGTTCATCTGGATCGGCACCGACGGCGAAGAGCGTCGCAGCCAGCGCATCACCGGCGAAGTCGATGCCGACACGTTCCTGCAACGCTGGGCCACCACCCGAGACGCCAATTAATGCTGACGTTCACCCTCGGCACCTTTGCCATCGCGCTCAACCACCTGCTGCTGATCAGTGCATTGGCGCTGGCGACCTTTGTCGGCTGGCGGGTGGCCAAGCGCGGCGGCGATAACCCCGAGTCGGCGTTATTCAGCCTGTTTCTGCTCGGCATGCTGGCGGCGCGCATCGCCTTTGTCGTGCTGTACTGGAGCCATTACCGCAACGATCCGTGGCAGATCATCGATCTGCGCGACGGCGGTTTTCTCGCCTGGCCTGGGGTGATCGTTCTGCTGCTGGCGGCGTTCTATCGCGGCTGGCGTCGGCCCGGTCTGCGCCGTCCGCTGGGCTTTGGCGTGGCCAGTGGCGTGGTGTTCTGGTTATTGGCGACCTTGTCATTGAATATCTACGAACAGGGCACACGCCTGCCGGATATTTCCCTGCGCAACGCCGCCGGCGAAACCATTCAGCTCAGCGATTATCAGGGCGGCCCGCTGGTGATCAACCTGTGGGCGACCTGGTGCCCACCGTGCCGACGCGAAATGCCAGTGCTGGAAAGCGCCCAGCAACAACGCCCGGACCTGACCTTCCTGTTCGTCAATCAGGCCGAAAGCATGCAAAGCGTGGCGACCTTTCTCGAAACCCAGGGCCTGAGTTTGAACAACGTGCTGTTCGATCGTCGCGGCCAGCTCGGTCAGGCCGTAGGTTCAATGGCATTGCCGACTACGCTGTTCTACAGCCCCGACGGGCGTCTGCTGGCCAGTCATCTTGGCGAGTTGTCGAACGCCAGTCTGGCGCGTGCCCTGGAAAACTTCGGCGAACCGACTCCACATTCGACCCCGGCCACTGCTCCGGCCACCTCTGCAAGGAAACTGCCATGCCCCGCCTCCGCCACCTGCTGACGCTGACTCTGGGCACCGCCCTGCTGCACTTGACGTCGGTGCAGGCTGCTGAAGAGTTGCCTGCGGCGATCAAGCAGATCGAAGCCAAAGGCGCGAAAATCGTCGGCCAGTTCGACGCCCCCGATGGCCTGCGCGGTTACGCAGCGCAATATCAGAACCGTGGCATGGCGCTGTACCTGACCCCGGATGGCAAACACGTTCTGCTCGGTAATCTATACGACGCCGACGGCAAGGACCTGAGCAGCGAACCGCTGCAAAAACTGGTGTATGCGCCGATGGCCAAGGAAGTCTGGGCCAAGTTCGAGGCGAGCAACTGGATTCAGGACGGCAACAAGGATGCACCGCGCACCGTGTACCTGTTCAGCGATCCGAACTGCCCTTACTGCAACATGTTCTGGGAACAGGCGCGGCCGTGGGTGAAATCCGGCAAGGTGCAGCTGCGGCACATCATGGTCGGAATCATCCGCGAGGACAGCCCGGGCAAGTCAGCGGCGTTGCTGGCGGCGAAAGATCCGGCCAAGGCCCTGGAAGATCACGAAAAGGCTGGCAAGGGCAGCACGCTCAAGGCCTTGAAAGATATTCCGGTGGCGGTGCAGAGCAAACTGGCGGCGAACATGCAGTTGATGGAAGACCTCGATTTGCAGGCGACACCGGCGATCTTCTATATGGATGACAAGGGCGAGCTGCAACAGCAGCAAGGTGCGCCTTCGCCGGACAAGTTGGTGAAGATTCTCGGGCCTAAATAATTTACGGTGCTTGGACTGGCCCCATCGCGAGCAGGCTCACTCCTACAGGGGAATGCATTCCAAATGTAGGAGTGAGCCTGCTCGCGATTGAAGATCACTCTGTTTAACGGTTGCACTCGCTGAGGAAGGTAAGCAACGCCTCCGTCACAAACTCGGGATTCTCCAGATTGGAGATATGCCCCGCCTGCGGCACCAGCACCCATGGACAACCGATCAGCTCGGCCATTTCCTGAGTTTCCGACGGTGGTCGCGGCTTGTCCTGATCGCCACACAGCACCAGCGTGGACGCTGCATTCAATTCGCCCAGCCTTGATAACAACTCATCGCGACCAAAGGTGATGCGCCCCATCGGCACGATGCTGTCGCGCAGTCGATCAGACGAATACGCCGCCAGTTTTGCACGGAAATCCTGATACAGCGCCGACTGTGGATCAATGCCCGGACGGAAGAAGATCGGCACGACGATGTCCAGCAATTGCTCGGAGATTTCGCCGGTGTCTTCGATCTGCTTGAACAGCGAGAAGTAGTACTGGCGGGTGGGCTCAGGTTCGACACCAACATAAGTGTCCATCAGCACCAGACCGTTGATGCGCTGCGGTGCCGCCAGTGCCAGGCGCACGCCCCACATGCCGCCGACCGATAGTCCGACAAGAGTGACCTGATCGATGTCCAGATGATCGAGCAGGGCTTGCGCCTGACGGGCGATATCATTCAGGGACGCCGTGCCTTCAGGCAACCGGCCCGACTCGCCATGGCCCCACAGATCCAGGGCAATCACCCGATAGTGCGGTGACAACGCGGCAATCTGCGGCGCCCACATGGCCTGGTCCCACAGATAGCTGCCAGCCAGCAACACCGCCGGGCCTGAGCCTTGATCAATGTAATGCAGCGCTTGTCCGTCAACCGTGAAAAAAGGCATCGACCACCTCCGCGACAAAAAAGAGAACCGGCAGACTGAGCTGCCGGTTCTTTATCGTCAACCTTGGAAATGTACATGAATGTACCGGCCACATCGCGAGCAGGCTCGCTCCTACAAGGGAACGCATTCCAATGTAGGAGTGAGCCTGCTCGCGATGAGGCCAGTACAAACGCTAGAGAATTACAGCCCCTCCAGCTCCGCCATCAGATCATTCAAGCGGTCGACCTTCTCCTCGGTGATATCACTCGCCGCCAGCCCATCAATGTACTCGGCCAACTCCTCCACTGTGCTGCACTCGAACATCGCCCGCAGCGGCACATCACGTTGCAGGGATTTCTGCACCCGCGAAGCGATTTGCGTGGCCAGCAACGAATGCCCGCCCAACTCGAAAAAGTTGTCGCGCACCCCGACCTGCTCGACCTTCAGCACCTCAGCCCAAATATCAGCCAGCGTCTGCTCAAGATCATTGCGCGGCGCCAGATAATCCTGGCTCTGCAACTGGCCGATTTCCAGTGCCGGCAAGGCTTTGCGGTCGAGTTTGCCGTTGGCATTCAGCGGCAGTTGGTCGAGCCACAACCAGTGCAGCGGCACCATGTATTCCGGCAATTCGGCGCGCAGGCGCTGTTTGATCCGCTCCAGGCGTTCGCTCGGATTGAGTGCCGAATCGGCGGCGACCAGATAGCCGACCAGGTGCTTACCGTTGACACCCTCCTGCACACCGACCGCACCATCGCGCACTTCCGGCTGTTCATGCAGGCGCGCTTCGATCTCACCCAGTTCGATGCGGTAACCACGAATTTTCACCTGATGGTCAACCCGGCCAACATATTCCAGCACACCGTCACTGCGGCGCCGCGCCAGGTCACCGGTGCGATACAGACGCTCGCCCGGCGCACCGAACGGGTTCGGCACAAACACCGGCGCGGTGCGCAACGGATCGCTGACATAACCGCGACCAACGCCGGTGCCCGCGACACACAACTCACCCACCGCACCCAACGGCACCAGCTCCAGCGCGCCATCGACCAGATAGAGCAAGTTGTTGTCGGTCGGCGTACCGATCGGCAAATAGCTGCCGCGCGTCGAGGCCATGTCGACACGGAAAAACGCCACGTCATCCGAGCATTCCGCCGGGCCGTATGCATTGACCAGACCGATGTCCGGGTAACGCAGCAGCCACTGGTGCGCCAGTTCTGGCGGCATGGCTTCACCGGTCGGCAACATCCAGCGCAGACCATCGAGGCTCAGTCGCTCCGAGGCGAGCATGCCCTGAATCAGCGACGGCACGCTTTCCAGCACGGTGATGCCCTGCGCTTGCACGTGCACCAGCAAACCTTGCGGATCGTGGGCGATGGTGTTCGGCACGATGTCCACCCGCGCGCCGAACAACGGTGCAGCAAGGAACTGCCAAACCGAAATATCAAAGCTTTGCGAAGCAGTCTGTGCGATGACGTCGGCGTCGCTCAGGTTCAGGTACGGCACCTTGCTCAACTGGTTATTGAGCATGCCGCGCTGCTCGACCATCACGCCTTTCGGCAAGCCAGTGGAGCCCGAGGTGTAGATCACGTAAGCGAGGTTGTCCGGGCCGCTATAGATGCCCAAGTCCTGTGCCGATGTCGCCGCCGTTTGAATCTCTTCCCACACCAGCAAGCGTGGGCGATTGGCGCAGCTGAATTCATCCAGCAAGGTCTGCGCCTGTTCAACGCACGCTTCAGTGCAGACCAGCACCGGCGTGCGGCTCAGTTCGATGATGCGTTGCAGACGCTGGCTCGGCAGGCCCGGATCCAGCGGCAGATAACCCGCGCCCGCCTTGAAGCTGCCGATGATCATGCCGAGCAGATCGAGATTACGCTCGGCGAGCAGTGCCACCGGTTGATCCATCTGCACACCCGCGGCGACCAGTGCATGGCCGAGACGGTTGGCGTTGTGGTTCAGCTCGGCGTAGCTCTGTTGCTGATCAAGGCACGTCGCGGCGATACGCTGCGGATGCGCAGCGACCTGCGCTTCGAACAGCGCCACGTAGCTCTGCTCCAGCGGATAGTCGTGGGCACTCTGGTTGCAACCGTGCAACAGGAAATCCTCTTCCTCGGTACCCAGCAGCGGCAGATCGGCCATGTCGCCATGGAAGCCATCGACCAGCGCCAGCAGCAGACGCTTGAACTCGCCGAGCATGCGCTCGATGGTCGTTTCATCGAAGTAACGCTGATCATAAGACAGGTGCAGGCCAAGGTCGTCGCCCGGGTAGCACACTGCCGTCAACGGGAAGTTGGTGTGGGTACGGCCCGAATCCGACGTCGCGTTGAGACTCTGCGCACGGTCCAGTACCGAGACTTCCACCGGGGCGTTTTCAAAGACGAACAGACTGTCGAACAGTGGCTGGCCTTTGGGCAATTCGCTTTGTTCCTGGATGTTCACCAGCGGCAGGTATTCGTACTCGCGCAGCTGCATGTTGCTGTCGAGCAAACCGCTCAGCCACTGACGCACACTGCTGCGCTGATCGTCTGCAGGCATCTGCACCCGCAGCGCAATACTGTTGATGAACAGGCCAACGGTGCGTTGCATCTCCGGCATTTCCACCGGGCGCCCGGCCACGGTGACGCCGAAGAGCACATCACGATCGCCGCTCATGCGCCGCAGTACCAAGGCCCACGCCGCTTGGGCGAAGGTGTTGATGGTCAGCTGATGGGCCTGCGCCAGCTCACGCAGACGTGCACCGTCCTCGACATTAAGACGGGTGTAGCGGTCGCCAACGATCATGCCGCCGCTTTCGCCAGCATGTTCGCGCAGGAATGGCCGGTCACTCGGGATCGGCGTGGTGCGCTCGAAGCCTCGCAGGTTCTGCTGCCACCAGTTCCGCGCTTCGGCGAGGCTCTGGCGTTGCAGCCAGCCGATGTAATCGCGATAACGCGGCGGCACGGCGAGTTGCGCTTCACGACCCTCGCCCATGGCGGTGTAGATCTCGAAGAAGTCGTTCATCAGCAGCGAGCGGCACCAGGCATCGATAAGGATGTGGTGGTTGCTCATCATGAACCAGTAACGCGCCGCACCGACCTTGATCAGACGCAGGTGGAACGGTGCCTGATTGAGCAGATCGAAACCGGCCTCGCGCTCGTTTTTCAGCAGCGTTTGCAGCTGCGGTTCCTGCTCGGCTTCGGCGATGGAGCTCCAGTCCAGATACTCGATCGGCGTGCGACCCGGCGTGTGAATCACTTGCAGCATGTCTTCGCCAACGTTCCAGCAGAACGAGGCGCGCAGCGCTTCGTGACGGGCGATCACCGCTTGCCACGCCTGAGCGAAACGCTCGGCGTCGAGTTCGCTGTTGATGCGGTAGCGATCCTGCATGTAGTACAGACCGGTGCCCGGTTCGAGCAGGGTGTGCAGCAACATGCCTTCCTGCATCGGCGTCAGAGGATAGACGTCTTCGATGTGCGCGGCCGGTACCGGCAAGGCATCCAGTTGCGCCTGAGTCAGTTTCGCCAGCGGGAAGTCCGACGGCGTCAGCCCACCGGCGTCGTCTTGCAGACAATGGCCGATCAGGCTTTGCAGCTCGCCGAGGTAGGCATCGGCCAGATCGTTGATGGTCTGCGCGTCATAACGCTCGGCGCTGAAGGTCCAGCGCAGGAGCAATTCACCGCCGTAGACCTGACTGTCGATGCTCAGTTCGTTCGGCAATGGCGCCTGCGGATCGTGGGCGGCACCGACCGGCTCGTCCAGCGGACGGAACAGCGCATCACTGCCGAAACTCTGGTCGAACTGACCGAGGTAGTTGAAGGTGACCGGCGCATGCGGCAGCGCCTCCATGCTGCGCTGAGTGAAATCATCAGCCAAATATCGCAGCACGCCATAGCCCAGACCTTTGTGCGGTACCGCGCGCAGTTGCTCTTTAATTGCCTTGATCGAAGCGCCCTGCCCTGCGGCCTCTTCGATGTTGTGCGGGGTCAGACGCAGCGGGTAGGCGCTGGTGAACCAGCCGACGGTTCGAGTCAGATCGATCTCGTCGAACAGCGTTTCGCGGCCGTGGCCTTCCAGTTGAATCAGCGCCGACGGCTGACCGCTCCAGCGGCAAAGTACGCGGGCCAATGCGGTCAGCAACAGATCGTTAACCTGAGTGCGATAAGCGCTCGGCGCTTGTTGCAGCAACTGCCGGGTGTGCTCGGCATCGAGGCGCACGCTGACGGTTTGCGCATGACGATTGTGCTGGCCGCCCTGTGGGTTTTCGCACGGCAAATCGGCGTTCTGACCGGCCAGTTGGGTCTGCCACCAATTGAGTTCTTCACGCAGGGATTCGCTGCCGGCGTAGGCCTGCAGACGCGCTGCCCAATCCTTGAAGGCACTGGTTTTCGCCGGCAGTTTCACCGCTTGTTCGGCGTCGAGTTGGCGGTAAACGGTTTGCACATCGTCGAGCAATACGCGCCACGAGACGCCGTCGACCACCAAGTGATGGATGGCGATGAACAGGCGTTGCTGACCTTCAGGGCCATCGACCAGCACGGCACGCACCAGCGGACCATTTTGAAGATCGAGGCTGCGTTGAGCATCGGCGAACAGCGCTTCGCACTTGTCCATCGAGGTCACGCGCACTTGCCACAAGACAGCGGCATCGGACACCGCTTGGTGCGTGGCTTGCCACTCGCCGTTGGCCTCGGTAAAGCGCAGACGCAGGGCGTCGTGCTGCTCGATCACCGCCAACAACGCCTGCTCCAGACGGTGCGGTTCGAGGGTCACGGTCGGCTCCAGCAACAGCGCCTGGTTCCAGTGCTGACGCTCAGGGATTTCCGTGTCGAAGAACCAATGCTGAATCGGCGTCAGACGCGATTCACCAACCACCAAGCCTTGCTCCGCCGTCACCTGTTCGGTGCGGCTGGCCACAGCGGCGAGGGTCTGCACGGTCTGATGCTGGAACAGATCACGCGGGCTGAAATGAATACCCTGCTGGCGCGCACGGCTGACTACTTGAATCGACAGAATCGAGTCGCCGCCCAGTTCGAAGAAGTTATCGTTGAGGCCAACCTGTTCAACGTTGAGCACCGCGCACCAGATCTGCGCCAGGGTCTGCTCAAGTTCATTGCTCGGCGCAACGTAGTCCTGACGATTCAGCTCCGGATCCGGCGCTGGCAACGCGCGGCGGTCGAGTTTACCGTTGGCGGTCAGCGGCATGCTCGCCAGCAGAATCAGGTGCGTCGGCACCATGTAATCCGGCAGTTGCGCCTTGAGGTGCGATTTCAGCGCCTCACGCAGCTCTGCCTGTTTCGTTTCGCTTTGCTCGGCGATTTCGCTGACCAGATAGCCCACCAGTTGTTTGCCGCTCGGCGCATCCAGTGCCAGCACCACGGCTTCGCGGATCGAATCGTGATCGAGCAGGCGCGTTTCGATTTCGCCCAGTTCGATACGGAAACCCCGGATTTTCACCTGATGGTCGATTCGCCCCAGATACTCCACCAAACCATCGGCACGCTGCCGCACCAGGTCGCCAGTGCGGTACATGCGCCCGCCATCGGTGGCGAACGGGTCAGCGACAAAACGCTCGGCGGTAATGCCCGGACGGTCGTGATACGCCTGCGCCAGACCGGCCCCACCGACGAACAACTCACCGGTCGCGCCTTGCGGCACCAGCGCCAGATCGGCGTCGAGAATGTACGCCATACGCGCGCCAATCACGCTGCCGATCGGCACACTGCCGGCGCCCTCTTCCAGCACCTCCGGCGCCAGACTGGCCAGCGGCATGACCACGGTTTCCGTCGGGCCGTAGGCGTTGAAGAACATCGCCGGTTTGAACGCTGCACGAATGCGTTGCAGATGTTCACCGGTCAACGCTTCGCCGCCGGTGATGATCATCCGCACCGGCAGAATTTCATTTTGCGTCGAGAGGAACTGCGCCAACTGGCTGCCGTAGCTCGGGGTGAAACCGAGCACGTTGATTTTATGCGTGCGGATCAAACCGCAGATTTCTTCCGCGTCCCACTGACCCTGCGCACGCAACACCACCTGCGCGCCACTGAGCAACGGCACCAACAGACGCTCGGTCGCCGCGTCGAAGTTGATCGAATAGAAGTGCAGTTCGCAATCGTCCGCACGCATGCCGAAACGCTCGATCACCGCCTGACAGTGCATGGCGATTTCGCCGTGGGAGACCACCACGCCTTTCGGCTTGCCGGTCGAGCCCGAGGTGTAAATCAGGTACGCCTGATGTTGCGGCAGGCTGATAAACGCCAGTTCAGTGGCCGGGTAATCAGCCAGCGCCACGCTGTCGTCTTCCAAACACCAACGCGCCACGCTCGCCGGCAGATCGCCGAGGGCTTTGAACATCGCGCGATCGCTGAGCAGCAGGCCAATGCGACTGTCTTCGATCATGTAATGCAGACGGTCGAGCGGGTATTCCGGGTCCAGCGGCACATACGCACCGCCAGCCTTGAGAATCGCCAGCAGGCCGATGACCATTTCCAGCGAACGTTCCAGCGCCAGACCAACGCGCACTTGCGGGCCAACGCCACGCTCACGCAGGGCCCAGGCCAGACGATTGGCGCGGGCGTCGAGTTCGGCGTAGCTCAGGGTCTGCCCGGCGAAGGTCAGGGCCGGTGCGTCTTTGCGCGCCAGCGCTTGTTCGGCGAACAGATGATGGATGCACTGGTCAAGACGATGCTCGCCCGGCTCGATGCCGAGGCTGTCGAGCAACTGCTGTTGCTCGGGCTGCTCGAGCAGCGGCAATTCACTGAGGCGCTGTTGCGGATCGGCGATCAGCGCTTCGAGCAGATTGCGCCAATGTTTGGCCATGCGCGCGATGGTCGGCTCGTCGAACAGATCGGTGCTGTACGTCAGGCAGCAACCGAGGCGATGATCGAGGTCGGTGACTTCCAGATTGAGGTCGAACTTGGTCGCCCGCGCATCGTTGGCCAGGTACTCGACGGTCATCCCGGCGAGCATGCGGCTCTGCTGGAATTCCCAGCGCTGCACGTTGCACATCACCTGGAACAGCGGGTTGTACGCGGCACTGCGCGGCGGCTGCAACGCTTCGACCAGATGATCGAACGGCAGATCCTGATGCGACTGGCCTTCGATCACGGTGTGGCGCACCTGCTCGAACAGTTCGCCGACCGACATCATGCCGTCGAGCTGGCAACGCAGTACTTGAGTGTTGAGGAACGCACCGATCAGCCCTTCGCTTTCCGGGCGGATGCGGTTAGCCACCGGCGCGCCGATGCGCAGATCGGTCTGGCCGCTGTAGCGGTAAAGCAGCGTGGCAAGCGCGGCAGTCATGGTCATGAACAGGGTCAGACCGTTTTGCGCATTGAACGCACGAACCCGCGCAGCCAGGTCGTCGCTGAGGTCAAAACGGAACAGCTCGCCTTGGTGGCTTTGCACCGGCGGACGCGGACGGTCACCCGGCAACTCCAGCAGCGGATGTTCACGGCCGAGTTGCGCGGTCCAGTAGTCGAGCTGACGCTGACGCTCGCCGGATTCCAGCCAGTGGCGCTGCCAGACGCTGTAGTCGAGGTACTGCACTGGCAGCGGCTCCAGCGGCGAATCGCGATCATCGACAAACGCTTCGTACAACGCGCTGAGTTCGCGGGCGAAAATGTCCATCGCCCAGCCTTCGGTGACGATGTGGTGCAGGGTCAGCACGAAGTAATGCTCCTGCTCGGCGGTCTTCACCAGACAGGCGCGCAGCAGCGGGCCAGTTTCCAGATCGAACGGCAGATGCGCTTCTTCGTCGGCGAATTGCTGAACCTGTTGCTCGCGCAGATCGGCGGCAATCTTCGAGAAATCCTTCCAGCCCATACGCACGCCGGTTTCGGCATGCACCTGCTGACGGGCGACGCCGTCGACACTCGGGAACGTGGTGCGCAGGGTTTCGTGGCGCAGGATCAGCGCTTGCAACGCGGCCTCGAAACGCTCGACGTGCAACACGCCACGCAGGCGCGCCATGCCACCGACGTTGTACGCCGGGCTGTCAGGTTCCATCTGCCAGAGGAACCACATGCGCTGTTGCGAGTACGACAGCGGCACTGGTTTGCTGCGGTCGACTTTGGCGATTGGTGGCTGTTTGTTGGTGCGGCCGCTGGCCTGGATCAGGCGGATCTGTTCGGAGAAATCACCGAGTTCGCTGTGCTCGAACAAGGCGCGCAACGGCAGCTCGACGTCGCAGGCCTGACGGGTGCGCGAGATGATTTGCGTGGCCAGCAGCGAATGACCGCCGAGGGCGAAGAAGTCGTCGCGCAGGCCGACTTGGGTAAGGCCAAGGACTTCGCGCCAGATCGCGGCGATCTGCTGTTCCAGCTCAGTCACCGGTTCGACGTGTTCACGTACTTGCCATTGCGGCTCGGGCAGCGCGCGGCGGTCGAGTTTGCCGCTTGGGCTGAGGGGCATTGCGTCAAGACGCATCAATTGCGCCGGGACCATGTATTCCGGCAGCTCGGCGGCCAGTGCGGTTTTCAGCCGGGTGATTTGCTCGTCATGATTTTCGCTGGCATCGGTGGCGGTGAAGTAGCCGATCAGCTGCGCGCCGGCAGCGGTTTCACGCACCAGCACCACGGCTTGGGCGACGCCGTCCTGCGCTAGCAAACGTGCTTCGATTTCTTCCGGTTCGACGCGGAAGCCACGCAGTTTGACCTGTTGATCGAGACGGCCGAGGTATTCGATCACGCCGTCAGACGTCCAGCGCGCACGGTCGCCGGTACGGTACAAACGTGCGCCCTGCTCGCCCAGCGGATCGACGACAAAACGCTCTGCGGTCAACGATGGACGGCCGAGGTAACCACGGGCCAGACCGATGCCGCTGATGCACAGTTCACCCGGCACACCGGCCGGCACTGGATTGAGATCGGCATCGAGCACGCGGCAAATCACGTTGCCCAACGGACGACCGATCGGCGAGCGTTCGCCATCGGCCGTGGTGCAATGCCAGTGGGTGACGTTGATCGCGGTTTCGGTCGGGCCGTAACGGTTGTGCAATTGCACCGCCGGCAGTTGCGCCAGCACGCGGTTACGCAGTTCGGCCGGCAGCGCTTCACCGCCGGAGAATACCCGGCGCAGGCTGGTGCATTCGGCGCTCAGCGGTTCATCGATGAACAGCGAGAGCAGCGGCGGCACGAAGTGCAGCGTGGTCACGCCATATTCCTGAACCAGTTGCGCGATGCGGTGCGGATCGCGGTGTTCACCCGGGCTGGCAATCAACAGACGCGCACCGGTGATCAACGGCCAGAAGCATTCCCACACCGAGACGTCGAAACTGATCGGTGCCTTTTGCATCAGCACATCCGTTTCATTCAGCGCGTAAGTGTTCTGCATCCATTGCAGACGTTCGGCCAGTGCCGCGTGGGTGTTGCCGACACCTTTCGGTTGGCCGGTGGAACCCGAGGTGTAGATCACGTAGGCGAGGTTGTCGCCGTGCAGGTGCAGGCCCGGCGCCTGGCTCGGCCAGTTCTCCAGGTGCAGCGCGTCCATGGCGATAACACTGACGCCGTCGCTGGCCGGCAAGCGGTCGAGCAATTCGGTCTGGGTCAGCAGCAGTTCGACGCCGCTGTCGCTGAGCATGTAGGCCAGACGATCCGCCGGGTAGTCCGGGTCCAGAGGAACGTAAGCGCCGCCGGCCTTGATGATTGCCAGCAGACCGATCAGCAGTTGCGGCGAACGCTCGGCGGCGATGGCCACGCAAACGTCCGGGCCGACGCCTTTGTCGCGCAGGTAATGCGCGAGGCGGTTGGCCTGGGTGTGCAGTTCGGCGAAGTCGAAGCTGCCGCCGTCCCACACCAGCGCGGTGCGTTCCGGCGTGAGGCGCGCCTGTTCATTGAGCAACTCTGGGAGCCACTGTTGCGCCGGGGTGCACGGGGCGACGCTCCAGTCTTTTTGCTGATTGTATTCGCCGACGGTGAGCAGTTGCAGATCGCCAAGCGCTTGTTCCGGACGTTCGCAAACTTCGTGCAGCAGGTTGCTGAAGTGTCCGGCCAGACGCACGATGGTCGGGGCGTCGAACAGTTCGCTGGCGTAGTCGAACGACAGGGTCAGGCGACCGTTACGGTCTTCTTCGCTATGCAATTGCAGGTCGAACTTGGCTTCGCGGCTGTGCCACGGCAGTTCTTCGGCAAGCAGACCCGGCAGACGCTTGAGTGCACTCAAATCGCGCTGCTGGTGGTTGAACATGACCTGGAACAGACCTTGTTCGCGAGCCTGCGGGTACGCTTCGAGCAGCTGTTCGAACGGCAGATCCTGATTCGCCTGGGCACCGAGCGCGGCTTGGCGGGTCTGGGCCAGCAGTTCGACGAATGACAGGCGCGAATCGATCTCGGCGCGCAGCACCTGAGTGTTGATGAAAAAGCCGATCAGGCCTTGGGTTTCCAGGCGCGCACGGTTGGCGTTGGGCACGCCGATGCGAATGTCGCGCTGACCGCTGTAGCGGTGCAGCAGGCTCTGGAATGCCGAGAGCAGCAGCATGAACGGCGTCGATTGATGCGCCTGCGCGGTGGTGCGGATCGCATCGCTGAGGCTCACACCCAGACGCACGGTGTGGCGGGCGGCACTGTGAACGTGTTGAGCCGAACGCGGGTGATCCGTGGCCAATTCCAGCGCCGGATGTTCGTCACCCAACTGCGCTTTCCAATACGCCAGTTGCCGTTCGCCCTCGCCTTGCGCCAGCCATTGGCGCTGCCAACTGCCGTAGTCGGCATATTGAGTTGGCAGCGGCGCGAGGCTGGCAATCGCGCCTTGCGAAGCGGCGGCGTACAGGCGCGAGAACTCGTCGATCAATACATTCAGCGACCAGCCGTCGGCGATGATGTGGTGCAGGGTCACCAGCAGTTGGTGATCTTCGTCATCGAGACGCACCAGCGTCACCCACAGCAGCGGGCCTTGTTCCAGGTCGAACTGGCTGCGTGCTTCGTCTTCGCGGATTTGCTGCGCGCGCGCTTCGCGCTCATGGGCCGGCAGGTCGCTGATGTCGATCAGTTGCAGGTTGAATTCAGCGGCGGCATCGACGTGTTGCAGGGCGACGCCGTCGCGCTCGAAGAAGCGTGTGCGCAGCGATTCGTGGCGTTCGATCAGTTGCTGGAAGCTGGCGCGCAAGGCGTCTTCATCGAGCTCGCCGCGCAAGCGCAGGCCGCCGGGAATGTTGTAGGCGCTGCTCTGCGGGTCGAGTTGCCAGGTGATCCACAAACGGTTTTGCGCCAGCGATTGCGGCATCGGCTCGTTGCGCGACAACGCGCCGATCGCGCCTTGGGCGTTGCCGCCGTCCTGCTGCTGTTGCGCCACCGCAGCGGCAAATGCCGACAGCGTCGGCGCTTCGAACAACAGACGCAGGTTCAGCTCAAGGCCAAGTTCTTCACGGACCCGGGCGATCACTTGCGTGGCAGCAATCGAGTTGCCGCCAAGCAGGAAGAAGTGGTCGTCGGCGTTGACCTGTTTGACGTTGAGTTGTTCGGCCCAGAGCTTGCCGATCAGCGCTTCGAGTTCGGAGGCGCTGGCGGTCGACTCTTGGTCTTCGGTTACTGTCGACGGGAATACGGCGTAGCTGTCGAGGCTGCCATCGGCCAAGCGATTGCGGCACGCCGAACGCTGCAATTTGCCGCTGGAGGTTTTCGGCAGCGCCCCCGGATTGAGCAGCACCACCACGCTTGGTGCCTCTTGATACGCCTCGGCCACCGCTTGGCGAATGGCTTTGATCAACGCCTCCGGCGGGAGGATTTTCTGCACGCTGCGGCTGATTTCCGCCGCGATGCCGATGCCCTCTTCACCATCCTGACTGACCGCAAATGCGGCGACGCGGCCCTTGCGCACCACTTCCACTTCGTTCTCGACGGTCTTCTCAATGTCCTGCGGATACAGGTTGTGGCCGCGCACGATCAGCATGTCTTTCAGGCGACCGGTGATGAACAGCTCACCGTTGCGCATGAAGCCCAGGTCACCGGTGCGCAGCCAGGCGCGGCCGGCATGCTGGACGAAGGTCTTGGCGCTGGCTTCGGGGTTGCGCCAGTAACCGTGGGCGATGCTCGGACCGGCCGCCCAGACTTCACCGACGGCGTTATCGGCGAGTTCTACGAGCGTGCTCGGCTCGACGATCAACACCGCGTGTTCCGGCTGACTGATGCCGCAGCTCATGATCGGGCTGCCCTCGCCCGGCTCGGCGCGGTTTTGCGCCAATGCTTGATCATCCACCCGCAATGCCGGGATGCCGGTGCCGCGCGGGGTGCCGGCGACGAACAACGTCGCCTCGGCCAGACCGTACGAGGCCATGAAGTTATCAGCACTGAAACCGCACGCAGTGAACTTCTCGGCGAAGCGTTCGAGGGTGTCGAGACGAATCGGCTCAGACCCGGAATAGGCTACGCGCCAGCGACTCAGGTCGAGACGTTCAAGGGCCGATTCACTGACCCGTTCGCTGCACAAGCGGTAGGCAAAATCCGGCCCGCCACTGATGGTGCCGCCGTATTGGCTGATCGCTTCGAGCCAGCGCAATGGACGACCAAGGAAGTACGCCGGCGACATCAGAATGCACGGCACGCCGCTGAAGATCGGTTGCAGCAGACCGCCGATCAAACCCATGTCGTGATACAGCGGCAACCAACTGACGATCACATCATCCGGGTTCACGTCGATGCCGAAACCGTGACGGATCAGCAGTTCATTGGCGACCAGATTGCCGTGGCTGACCTGCACGCCTTTGGGCAGCGCGGTGGAGCCGGAGGTGTATTGCAGGAAGGCGATGTGGTCTTGCGGCAGGTTCGGTTCGACCCAGTTTTCGGCTTGTGCGCTGTCGAGCGTATCGACGCACAGCAACGGGGGCGCGCCTTCGATCTGCTGCAAAGCGTCACGCAGGTCGGCGCTGGTCAGCAGCAGACGTGGTTCAGCGTCGGCGATGATCGACAGCAGGCGCTCCTGGTGATGACGACGCGCGGACTCCGGCGGATAAGCCGGCACGGCGATCACGCCCGCGTACAGGCAACCGAAGAACGCCGCGACATAGTCCGGGCCGCTGGGAAACAGCAGCACTGCGCGATCGCCGAACTCAGCCTGGGCCTGCAGTGCTGCCGCTATGGTGCGCGCGCGTTCATCCAGTTCGCGGTAACTGAGCACCACGCCCTGCTCCTCGGTTTCAGCGAGAAAACGCAAGGCCAGTTGATCCGGCGTCAGGGCCGCGCGGCGCTGGAGGGCTTGGACCAGGGTGCTGGGGAGTTCGAACGCGTCGGTCATGAGGTTTCCTGCCTGAATTCGGCTTGCGAGTGGAATCGGGTTGCTGTGTCACGCCCTTCGAGGGCATGCAGGACGCGGTCTACGCCGACCGCGCAAGGCACTGGAATGCTGTCTGGCCGGGACTCTGTACCCGGAACCATTCACCAATGAGAACGGATGACGTCTTGAAATAATTAGTCGGCAGGCTGGATCGCCAACGGGGACGGGGTGTGGCGGCGTGTCGCAGTTCTCACAACGCACCGATTTGGATCATTAATTCTTTTTCTCATTTGACAATCATTATCATTCAACATAATTTGTCGCTCGATGTGTAGGACGGCCCCGTCCCCCCAGGCGTCCCACTAACCTATTTGGCAGCAAGGTGATTTCCATGACGGAACAAGTATCCACAAGCAGGTGCGATTCACCGCTACTTCAGGCATTCGTCGACAATCGACTGATTCTGGTCAAAATTGCAGCCCGCATTACCGGCTGCCGCTCACGTGCCGAAGACGTGGTGCAGGACGCATTTTTCCGACTGCAGTCGGCACCGCCGATCACCTCGTCGATCAAGGCCCAACTGAGTTATCTGTTCCAGATCGTGCGCAACCTCGCCATCGATCACTACCGCAAACAGGCGCTGGAACAGAAATACTCCGGCCCTGAAGAGGAAGGGCTGAACGTGGTCATTCAGGGTGCTTCGCCGGAAACCTCACACATCAATTTTTCGACCCTGGAACACATCGCCGACGCGCTGACCGAACTGCCCAGCCGCACTCGCTATGCGTTCGAAATGTACCGCCTGCACGGCGTGCCGCAAAAGGACATCGCCAAGGAACTCGGCGTATCGCCGACCCTGGTCAACTTCATGATTCGTGATGCACTGGTGCACTGCCGCAAGGTCTCGGGCAGTCGGCGGGATGCGGTGATTGCGGGTCGTCGTTAAGACCACATGGCCAGATAGAAAAAGATCGCAGCCTCCGGCAGCTCCTACCAGGAAATACATTCCTCTGCAGGAGCTGCCGAAGGCTGCGATCTTTTGCTTTTAAATCACCTCAGGCCAATTTGCACCGATCAAAAAACCGCTCACGCCCCAGCATCATCAGCGCCGCGCGCTTGTGCGGGAAATCGAATTCCTTCTCGCAGTGGAAGCACTGATTCTGCATATGGCCAATCATCTTCGCGTTGTCGGCGCGGGGCTCGGCGACCACACGCTGGGTGCGCGGATCATCGAGAAACAGGTAATGCACCAGCGCCGATAACCAGCTCGCCACTTTGTGCGGACCGCGGTGATCTTCTTCGCCCACCAGCATGTGAATGCCGCGATCGTAATTGTCGGCATCGTAGAACGGCGCAATCCGATCTTCCTTCGCCCAATAGGCTTCGAAATAAGCGAACGGCTGATCATCGAAACAGCCGATCAGTGTCAGCGTGTGCGGATCGGCATCGAGCTTGCTCAGGTACTCGCGGTGTTTTTCGAGGCTGCCCTCCTCCTGCCAGAAACTGGCTACCCGCGGACTGTTCTGCCAGCGATTGAAACGTGACAGATCTTCTTCGATCTCCACCGTTCGCAGGGAAATCCACGCACCAAGGCACGCGTCGAAACGCCGATACACTTCACCCCGCGGCTTCACCGGTCGCAGCGGATGGCGCTTGCCCTGGCTGATGACCATTTGCTGCGGGTAGCTGCCGCTCAGCGAGGTTCCGAGCCACGGTTGCGGCAGTTGCCAGAACAGCGTGCGCTCGCAGCGATATTCGCCGGCCACTTCAGTGCTTGCCAGCAAACCGCTGAGCAGCGCTTCAGTCGGCGGCTGATCCAGTTGCCAGGTCAATTGCTGGCAGTCAGGATCGCGGGCGAACAACCAATAACAGGCGGCCCACAGCGCTTGCCCTGGCGGCAAGGCAAAACGCTCATCGATCTGGATCGGCCCTTTGACCTCACGATCAAGGCGCAGACGAATCAGCGGTTGTCCGTCCAGGCTCAGGCTCAGACGGCTTTCGGTGGCATCAGCGATCAGATGACTGCCCGAAGGCAACGCAAGGGCAGTCAGGTCATTCAGATTGGACATGGGTCGGGCTCACGATAATCGTCGACAGTTCAACGATGGGACGTGATCCGGAATGAGAAATTTAGGCTTTGCAGGGAAATCAGTGCCTCAGTGGTGAGGCACCGGTACCACGGCAATCTTGTATGGCTCGAAAATCTTCAGCATTTCACCGTTATCGCGCAACCCCTGGAGCAGTCTGGCAAATGCCTCACCGCTGATCGGCGCGGTCGGCCGCAGAATCGCGTAGTGGTGATAGACCTGATCGACGCGCTGCGAGACCAGCAGCTCATCACGGACTTTTTCATTACGCAGCAGGTAATCGCTCAGATACGAGCGGGTGACCAGGGCGATATCGGCGCGTCCGCGCAGCACCATCAGCAGGTTGCTGTCGTGGGAATAGGTCAACGTGGCATTGAAGTTCTGTGCGAGGAACTTGGGGTCCGCGTTGAAGTTGGCGAATTCGTAGTGATACCCGCTGAACAGCGCCAGACGCTTGCCGGTGAGGCTCGCAAAGTAACTTTGCTGACGACCGTCTTCGCGTTGCGCGACGAAAATTTCGGCGTCTTCAAGGCCCATATCGACGTCGGTGTGGGGAATATCCTTCCAGCCCCATTCCGGGTTCTCGAAGATCGCCATGTCGATCCGGCCCTGCTTGAAATCACCAAAACGTCGCGGAATCGATGTCGGTACGAGGACGAACTGATAGTCGCTTTGCAGCCCGTTCAAGGCCTCGACCAGTTGTGGCAGCAGACCGGTGTCGGCACCATTTTCCGGGCGAATGGTGTAGGGCGGGAAGTGTGCCGCGCCAACCCGAACCAGTTGCGCTGCCTGGACAGGCAACAAGCATGATGCCGTCAGAGCGGCGAGCAAAAAACCCGCGGCCGTCCGATTTGGCGAAGACTTCAAAACACCCCACTCCCCGAAAAAATACCGATCATTGCATTCAAGCTAGGCGGTTTCGCCCAGTTAGCCAGTTTCCCGGCCGGATAGAAAGTCGTTCAACGCTCTTCGAGAACCAGAATCAACGCCTCCTCCGCCAGTTGCTCAAGGCTCAAGCCACCGCCGGCACGGAACCAGGTGGTGGTCCAGGACAGCGCGCCAGTGAGGAAACGTCGGGTAATAAATACGTCGCCGCGGATCAAACCGTGCGCCTTGGCTTCGCCGAGCACTTGCAGCCAGAGGTCTTCATAAACATCGCGCAATGCCAGGACTTTGGCCTGACCGTCCTCGGACAACGAGCGCCATTCGTAAACCAGTACGGCCATCGCTTCGCCGCTGCCGCCCATGATCGACTGCAGTTCGCAGCGAATCAGCGCCAGCACGCGCTCGCGCACATTGCCGGCTTCGGCGAGTGCCGCACGCATCAACGCGGTGTTGTAGCGGATGGTTTCCTCCATCACCGCGCGGAGAATTTCATCCTTGCTTTTGAAGTGATGAAAAATGCTCCCCGACTGAATACCGACTGCGCCGGCCAGATCACGCACCGTGGTGCGTTCATAACCTTTGTTACGGAACAGGTGAGCCGCCACTTGCAGCAATTTGCCGCGAGCGCTGTCCGGGTCGGTCAACTGACCTTCGTCGACCAATTCGCGCATGACCCTCAGGGCTTTTTGCTCGTCCACCCGTTCTCTCCTACAGTCGATCAGTCTGTTGCCCCCTGAAACCGCAGGGTTGCGCGCAATTTAAGCCGCCAGCGACGACCAAGCAAGCGCTTGGGCAGAAGATAATCTTAGCCATTTACAAACCAAGCGCTTGCTTGGTAGCCTCAAGACACTTCTGCCGCAGGTTTCTGAGTCGGAGATAAAAATGCCAACCACCGTCCGTATCGGATGCGCCAGTGCATTCTGGGGTGACACGTCTACCGCCGCTGCTCAGCTTGTGGCCGGGGGGCGCCTGGATTATCTGGTGTTCGATTACCTGGCCGAGATCACCCTGTCGATCATGGCCGGCGCACGCATGAAAGATCCGCAAGCGGGTTTCGCCGGCGACTTCATCGAAGTCCTGACGCCGCTGCTGCC
Organism: Pseudomonas sp. NPDC087690; assembly: GCF_044743175.1. Taxonomy (NCBI): domain Bacteria; kingdom Pseudomonadati; phylum Pseudomonadota; class Gammaproteobacteria; order Pseudomonadales; family Pseudomonadaceae; genus Pseudomonas; species Pseudomonas sp. NPDC087690. The sequence continues at coordinate 122,344 of NZ_JBIUVX010000007.1, read as the reverse complement.
ACAGCTGGCGGAACAGAATATCCGCGTCATCAGCAACGCCGGTGGCGTCAATCCACTTGCCTGCGCCGCCGCATTGCAAGCGGCCTGCGACAAGGCCGGAGTAACACTGAAAATCGCCGTACTGCTCGGCGATGACCTGCAACCGCAACTCAAACAACTCAGTGGCATCCGCGAGATGTTCAGCGGTGCACCGCTGCCGCCGATGTGCGTGTCGTCCAACGCCTACCTCGGCGCACCGGGGATCGTCGAAGCCCTGCGCCTGGACGCCGACATTGTCATTACCGGGCGGGTGGTCGACAGCGCGGTGGTCAGCGCGGCACTGGTGCACGAGTTCGGCTGGTCGTGGCACGACTACGACAAACTCGCTCAGGCCGCGCTGGCCGGGCACATCATCGAATGCGGCGCGCAATGCACCGGTGGCAATTTCACCGATTGGCGCGACGTTCCGGATTACGAACACATCGGTTTTCCGATCGTTGAAGTCAGTGCCGACGGCCAGTTCATCGTCAGCAAACCCGAAAATTCCGGTGGACTGGTCACGCCGCTGACGGTCGGCGAACAGTTGCTCTATGAAATAGGCGACCCACAGGCGTATCTGTTACCCGATGTAGTCTGCGATTTCACTGAAGTCAGGCTTCAGCAGCGAGGCAAAAACGCCGTCCATGTGCATGGCGCCAAAGGGCTTCCGCCAGGCGACAGATACAAAGTCAGCGCGACCTGGCCGGATGGCTTTCGCTGCACTGCCAGTTGCCTGATCGCCGGCATCGATGCGGTGGAAAAAGCGCAGCGTGTCAGCCAGGCAATCATCGACAAAACCGCAGAGATGTTCAGCCAGCGCGGCTGGCCAGCCTACAGCGAAACCAGCATCGAACTGCTCGGCAGCGAAGCCACCTACGGCCCCCATGGCCAGCGTCGCGACAGCCGCGAAGTGGTGATCAAAATCGCTGTGCGCCACCCGAACAAACAGGCGCTGGTGCTGTTCTCCCGCGAAATTGCCCAAGCCGCGACCGGCATGGCCCCGGGGCTGACCGGCATCGTCGGGGGACGGCCAACGGTGTACCCGCTCATCCGCCTGTTCTCATTCCTGATCGAGAAAACCACCTGCACCTTGCAAGTCGACATTGCCGGCGAACGCCATCCTTGCACCCTGCCCTCGCAGGAGGCACTCGACAGCGGAGATTTGCCGATTGCCCAGCAACCGCCGAAACCCCAGGGCCGCGCCGATGCCAGCGTGCCTTTGGTAAAACTCGCCGTGGCGCGCTCCGGAGACAAGGGCAATCACAGCAACATCGGCGTGCTGCCACGTAAACCCGAATACTTGCCGTGGATCGCCGAAGCACTGACCCCGGCGGTGATCGTCGACTGGATGCGCCATGTACTCGACCCGATCCATGGCCGGGTCGAGCGCTGGTATCTGCCCGGCACCCACAGCCTCAACTTTCTCCTGGAAAACGCACTCGGCGGCGGTGGCGTGGCCAGCCTGCGCATCGATCCGCAAGGCAAAGCCTTCGCCCAACAACTATTGGAAATCCAGATCCCGGTGCCGCAGGGCATCGCCGAACAGCTCGACTAGAGGAGGGTGTGCATGGCTTACGCGTCGATTTTCAATGCCGATCTGTTCAGCGGCCAGACCATCATCGTCACCGGCGGTGGCAGCGGCATTGGTCGCTGCGCCGCCCATGAACTGGCGGCGCTTGGTGCCAATGTGCTGCTGGTCGGGCGCAAACCGGAAAAGCTGCAAAAGGTCGCCGCTGAAATCGCCGAAGACGGGGGTCGCGCGCACTGGAAGGCCTGCGATATCCGCGATGAAGAAGCGGTGAAGCAATTAGTGAAAGAACTGATTGCCGAGCACGGGCCGATCCACGGTCTGGTCAACAATGCTGGCGGCCAATACCCGTCGCCACTGGCTTCGATCAATCAGAAAGGTTTCGAAACCGTGCTGCGCACCAACCTCGTTGGCGGTTTCCTGATGGCGCGGGAAGTGTTCAACCAGTCGATGAGCAAACACGGCGGCAACATCGTCAACATGCTCGCCGACATGTGGGGCGGCATGCCCGGCATGGGCCACTCGGGTGCGGCGCGGTCGGGCATGGACAACTTCACCAAGACCGCCGCGTTCGAATGGGGTTACGCCGGGGTGCGGGTCAACGCGGTGGCGCCGGGCTGGATCGCCTCCAGCGGTATGGACACTTACGAAGGCGCGTTCAAAGCGGTGATTCCAACCCTGCGCGAGCATGTGCCACTCAAGCGCATCGGCACCGAATCGGAAGTCAGCGCGGCGATTGTGTTTCTGCTCAGCCCGGCGGCGGCGTTCATCAGTGGCAGCACCTTGAAAATCGATGGTGCAGCCAGCCTCGGCAGCCGTGCATGGCCGCTGCACAAGGCGACTCACAGCGAATCGTTCAATGGTTTCCACCGCGCCTACCTTCCAGACGTGCTGAAGGACAAGGAGTAAGCCATGCCGCAGATCCAGTCCCAACTCGACCCGCACAGCGAGGCTTTTGCGCGCAACCGTGCGGCGATGCTCACGGCCATCGAACACGTCCAGCAACTCGAACAGAACCTGCTGAACAAGGCCGCCGAAGCCAAAGGGAAATTCGACAAACGCGGGCAATTGCTGCCCCGCGAACGCTTGAACCTGTTGCTCGATCCCGGTGCACCCTTCCTCGAACTGGCCAGCCTCGCCGGCTACAAATTGCATGACGACAAGGACGGCAGCTCGGCCGGCGGCGGGCTGATTGCCGGCATCGGTTACGTCTGCGGCATCCGCGCGATGGTCGTGGCCAACAACAGCGCGATCAAGGGCGGCACCATTTCGCCAAGCGGCTTGAAAAAATCCCTGCGCCTGCAACAGATCGCCCAGGAAAACAAACTGCCGGTGATCACCCTCGCCGAAAGCGGCGGTGCCAACCTCAATTACGCAGCGGACATTTTCGTCGAAGGCGCACGCAGTTTTGCCAATCAGGCGCGCATGTCAGCGATGGGCTTGCCGCAGATCACCGTTGTGCACGGCTCGGCCACGGCGGGCGGCGCCTATCAGCCGGGGCTGTCGGATTACGTGGTGGTGGTGCGCGGCAAGGCCAAGCTGTTTCTGGCCGGCCCGCCACTGTTGAAAGCAGCCACCGGCGAAGTCGCCACCGATGAAGAACTTGGTGGCGCGGAGATGCACGCACAGGTTGCCGGCACGGCTGAATACCTGGCGGAAAACGATGCCGACGGCGTGCGTCAGGTGCGTGAAATTCTCCGTATGTTGCCGTGGAACGAACAATTGCCGTGGCTGCCGGAGCCACAATACAAAGAGCCGCTCTACCCGATCGAAGAACTGCTCGGGTTGATCCCCGACGATCCGAAAAAGCCTTATGACGTGCGCGAAATCATCGCGCGCATTGCCGACGAATCCTGCTTCGTCGAATTCAAGGGCGAGTTCGACCAACAGACAATTTGTGGTCAATTGAAGATTCAGGGCCGCGCTTGCGGTTTCATCGGCAACAACGGCCCGATCACCCCGAACGGCGCGAGCAAGGCAGCGCAGTTCATTCAGTTGTGCGACCAGAGCCAGACCCCGCTGCTGTTTTTCCACAACACCACCGGCTTCATGGTCGGCACCGAATCGGAACAGCAAGGCGTGATCAAGCACGGCTCGAAACTGATTCAAGCGGTGGCCAACGCGCGGGTGCCTAAACTGACGATAGTCGTCGGCGGCTCTTACGGTGCCGGCAACTATGCGATGTGCGGACGCGGACTCGATCCACGCTTTATCTTCGCCTGGCCGAATAGCCGCACGGCAGTGATGGGCGGCGCGCAGGCCGGCAAAGTCTTGCGCATCGTCACCGAAGCCAAGCAGCTCAAAGATGGTTTGACGCCAGACCCGAAGATGCTCGACATGCTCGAACAGGTCACCGCACAAAAACTCGACAGCCAATCCACCGCCCTTTACGGCAGCGCCAACCTGTGGGATGACGGGCTGATCGATCCACGCGACACGCGCACCCTGCTCGGCTACTTGCTGGACATCTGCCACGAAGCCGACATTCGCACGTTGCAACCCAACAGCTTCGGCGTCAGCCGGTTCTGACCGTCACGGATTTTACGGAGAACAATAACAATGATCTTCACCCCGGAACACGAAGCCCTGCGCCGTACCGTCCGCCAGTTCGTCGAGCACGAGATCAATCCACACGTCGATGAATGGGAAAAGGCCGGACGCTTTCCGATCCACGAGATTTTCCGCAAGGCTGGCGACCTCGGTCTGCTCGGCATTTCCAAACCGGAAAAATTCGGCGGCATGGGCCTCGACTACAGCTATTCGATTGTCGCCGCCGAGGAGTTCGGCACTATTCATTGCGGCGGCATTCCGATGTCGATCGGTGTGCAGACCGACATGTGCACGCCGGCCCTCGCCCGCTTCGGTTCCGATGAGTTGCGCGAAGAATTTCTGCGCCCGGCGATCACTGGTGAGCAGGTTGGCTGCATCGGCGTTTCCGAAGTCGGCGCCGGATCTGATGTGGCCGGGCTGAAAACCACCGCGCGCAAGGACGGTGACGACTACGTGATCAACGGCAGCAAGATGTGGATCACCAACTCGCCGAGCGCCGATTTCATCTGCCTGCTCGCGAACACTTCGGACGACAAACCGCACATCAACAAGTCGCTGATCATGGTGCCGATGAACACGCCGGGGATCAGCCTCAGTTCGCACCTGGACAAACTGGGCATGCGCAGTTCGGAAACCGCTCAGGTATTTTTCGACGACGTGCGCGTGCCGCAACGCAATCGCGTCGGCCACGAAGGCGCCGGGTTCATGATGCAGATGCTGCAGTTCCAGGAGGAACGTCTGTTCGGCGCAGCGAACATGATCAAGGGTCTCGAGTATTGCGTCGACAGCACCATCGAGTACTGCAAGGAGCGCAAAACCTTCGGCAATGCGCTGATCGACAATCAGGTGATCCACTTCCGCCTCGCCGAATTGCAGACCGAAATCGAATGCCTGCGCGCGCTGGTCTATCAGGCCACCGAGCAGTATGTGAAAGGCCAGGACGTGACGCGACTGGCGTCGATGGCCAAGCTCAAGGCCGGGCGTCTGGGTCGCGAAGTCAGCGACAGTTGCCTGCAATATTGGGGCGGCATGGGTTTCATGTGGGAAAACCCGGTGGCCCGCGCCTATCGCGATGTTCGACTGGTGTCGATTGGCGGCGGCGCCGACGAAATCATGCTGGGGATCATCTGCAAACTGATGGGCATTCTGCCGGGGAAAAAGAAATGAGCAGCCTGCCCGATTGCCAGACGCTGTTACTGGAACTGCATGGCGGCGTGCTGCACATCACCCTCAATCGCCCGGACAGCCGCAATGCGATGAGCTTGCAGATGGTCAGCGAATTGCGCGCGGTGCTGGCCTGCGTACGCGATGACCGCAGCGTTCGCGCATTGGTGCTCAGCGGTGCCGGCGGGCATTTCTGTGCCGGTGGCGACATCAAGGACATGGCCAGTGCTCGTGCTCAGGGTGTGGATGCTTACTGTGATTTGAATCGCGCTTTTGGTGCTTTGCTGGAAGAGGCGCAGCACGCGCCGCAAGTGCTGATCACCGTGCTGCAAGGCGCAGTGCTCGGTGGTGGTTTCGGTCTGGCCTGTGTCAGCGATATCGCCATTGCCGATCACCAGGCGCAATTCGGTCTGCCGGAAACCAGTCTGGGTTTGCTGCCGGCGCAGATCGCACCGTTTGTGGTCCAGCGCATCGGCCTGACCGAAACCCGTCGGTTGGCGCTAACGGCAGCGCGTTTTGACGGGCATCAGGCAAGACGTCTGGGGCTGGTGCATTTTGTCGAGCAGGATCCGCAGGCACTGGCCGAACGTTTGGATGAGGTGCTGCAACATGTGCTGTGTTGTGCGCCGCAGGCGAATGCGATGACCAAGAAACTGTTGTTGGCCAGTGCCGGGCAGCCTTCGAGTGAACTGCTTGATGAGGCGGCGCTGTGGTTTGCCGAGGCGGTGACGGGGGAAGAAGGGATCGAGGGCACCATGGCTTTTGTGCAGAAGCGTAAACCGCGGTGGGCTACCTGAAAGCATCGCAAGCAGGCTCACTCCTACATTTGAAATGCGTTCCCCTGTAGGAGTGAGCCTGCTCGCGATGAGGCCTCCACATCCACCGCCAAAACCTCAGGAAACCCACCATGCCAACCCTCCATAAAATCCTGATCGCCAACCGCGGTGAAATCGCCTGCCGCATCCAGCGCACCGCCCAGGCGTTGGGTTACCGCACCGTCGCCGTCTACAGCGACGCCGACGCCGATGCCCTGCACGTACAAATGGCCGATCAAGCCGTACACATTGGCCCGTCCCCGGTGCAGCAGTCGTATCTGAATATTCCGGCGATCCTTGACGCCGCTCGTCGCAGCGGCGCCGACGCCATCCATCCCGGCTACGGCTTCCTCTCGGAAAACGCCGAGTTCGCCCGCGCCTGCGAACAAGCCGGTTTGACCTTCATCGGCCCCAGCGTCGCAGCCATCGAATTGATGGGCAGCAAACGTCAGTCGAAAATCGCCATGCTCGCCGCCGGCGTGCCCTGCATCGCCGGTTATCAAGGCGCCGAACAGGACGACACGACCCTGCTGCGCGAAGCCGAACGCATCGGCTACCCGTTGATGATCAAGGCCAGTGCCGGTGGCGGCGGTCGCGGCATGCGTCTGGTCCACGATGGCGCTGATTTACCGGCACAACTGCGCACCGCACGTTCAGAAGCATTGAACGGTTTTGGCTGCGACGAACTGATCCTCGAACAGGCGTTGATCGAGCCGCGTCACGTCGAAGTGCAATTGTTCGGCGATCATCAGGGCAACCTGATTTACCTTGGCGAACGCGATTGCTCGGTACAGCGGCGTCACCAGAAAGTCATCGAAGAAGCGCCCTGCCCGGTGATGACCGCCGAGTTGCGTCAGGCCATGGGCCAGGCGGCACTGAAAGCCGGACGCGCGGTGAATTATGTCGGCGCTGGCACCGTGGAGTTTCTGCTCGATGCGCGTGGGCAGTTCTATTTTCTGGAGATGAATACTCGCTTGCAGGTCGAACATCCGGTGACCGAACTGATCACCGGGTTGGACCTGGTAGCGTGGCAACTGTTGGTTGCCGAGGGGCAGCCGTTGCCGCTGACTCAGGATCAAGTCCAACTCAGCGGCCATGCAATGGAAGTGCGACTCTATGCCGAAGACCCAACACAGGGTTTTCTGCCACAAACCGGCCGCATCACGGCGTGGGAGCCGGCGCAGCAACACGGCACACGCATTGATCATGGCCTGCGCGAAGGGCAACTGATCAGCCCGTTCTACGACCCGATGCTCGGCAAACTGGTCGCCCACGGCGCCACTCGCGAGGAGGCACGACGCAAACTCCTGCGCGCGGTGCAGGACACGGTGCTGCTCGGTGTGCAAAGCAATCAGCGCTTGCTGGTCAGCGTGCTGCAACACCCACAGTTCATCAGTGGCAACTTCAGCACAGCCTTCATCGGGCAGCATTTCAGCGATCACCCCTGCCTGCATCCATACGCGCCGAGTGAAGAAGATCTGGCCATCGCCGCGGTGCTGTTTTATCAAACCAGCGCCCTCATCCACCGCAAACCGCTTTCCGGTTGGCGCAATAACGCCAGCGTGCCGCTGCTTTACCACCTCGGTCTCAACGCTCAGAACTGGAACCTGCAACTGCTTGCTGAACCGCAAGGCGTGTTCAAGGTGAAGGTCGCCGAACGCACTCTCGAATTGAAACTGATCAACCACGATACCCAGTCGGTGACGCTGGAAATCGACGGCTTGCGCCAGCGTCACGCCTATCGACTCGATGCCGGTCAACTCTGGCTGTTCACCCATCCCGGCGCCCTGCGGCTGGAGGATCGAACTCACGCGGTGATCGACAGTCAGACCAGCGTCAGTTCCGGCACCTTGAAAGCACCGATGGACGGTGCCATCGTCGACGTACTGGTCAGCGAAGGCAGCCCGGTCAGCAAAGGTCAATTGCTGGTGGTGCTGGAGGCAATGAAAATGGAGCACCCGCTCAAGGCCGGCATCGACGGCGTGCTCAAGCGGGTGCAGGTCAAGGTCGGCGATCAGGTAAAAAATCGTCAGGTTCTGTTGCAGGTCGAGTAGTCAGCCGAGCGCAAATGCAGGGTTTGGCTACGCTCTGAATTATCAGAACGCGGAAATCAGGAACCCTGCGATGCCCCACTGGCTGGTCATAGATCTGGAAGCCACTACCGACGAGGGTGGCTGGCCAGTCACCGAGATGGAAATTATCGAGATCGGCGCCACGCTGGTCGATCGTGCCGGGCGCGAGCAGGATCACTTCCAGCGCTTCGTCAAACCGACACGACGGCCCCTGCTCACGCCGTTTTGTCGCGAGCTGACGCACATCACTCAAGCCAATATCGATGCGGCGCAGCCACTCAACGAAGTCTGGCCGGCGTTCGAACGTTGGCTTGCGCAGCATCAGTCACGCCTCGAAGGCTGGGCCAGTTGGGGCGATTACGACCGCAAGCAATTGCTTCAGGAGTGGCAGCGCCTGCAGATCGACAGCGGCTTGAGCCGCGTGCCGCACATGAACCTCAAGCAACGTTTCGCCAAGGCCCGACGCCTCGAGCGCCCGCTGGGCCTCAACGGTGCACTGCAACTGGCGGGTATGCAGTTCAGCGGTCAGCAACACCGGGCGCTGGAAGATGCGCGCAACACCGCGCGGTTATTGCCACTGGTGTTGCCACTCTAGGGTCAATTCGAGAACTCACCGGACAGACGCCGGGCAGGTGACGGCGTTGAAAGCCTTGTGCATACTGGCCGCCTCAATTTTTTAGCCCTTTTCGAGGAATCGCCCATGTTTAAAGTCAACGAGTACTTCGACGGCACCGTCAAGTCGATCGCCTTTGGCACCGCTGAAGGTCCGGCGACCATCGGCGTCATGGCCCCGGGCGAATACGAATTCGGCACCGCCCAGCGTGAAATCATGCACGTGGTATCCGGCGCACTGACGGTCAAACTGCCAGACAGCGGCGACTGGGAAACCTTCGCCGCCGGTAGCCAGTTCAACGTCCCGGCCAACAGCAAGTTCCAGCTGAAAGTCGCTGTCGATACCGCTTACCTGTGCGAATACCGCGGCTAAGCCCGCGGCCCGCAGCGAAAAAAGAAGTACTGCGCAAAAAAATGCCCGTGTCCAAGGACACGGGCATTTTTCGTTTCGGTGACGGGTTATTCGAGGATTTCCACCGACATCCCGACCTCCAGCAGACCATTGCTGTCGTTCACCAGGTTCTGGCCGAACATCGCCCCGTCGGCCTCGGCTCGGTATTTCTGCAAGGTCGCCAGCGGCTCACGATCAGCGCTGCGCTCACCGGTTTGCGGATCGATGGTGGTCAGGATGCAGCGTGAGCACGGCTTGACCACGCGGAACTCGACATCACCGATACGAATGCGTTTCCAGCTGTCCTCGGCATACGCTTCGCTGCCTTCGATCACCAGATTCGGTCGAAAGCGCAGCATCTCCAGCGGCCGCCCAACCTTTTGCGAAAGGTCCTGCAGCGACGCCTCGCCAATCAACAGCAGCGGAAAACCGTCGGCGAACGCGACTTGATCATCTTCGTTGCCATAGCCGGCTTGCGTGGTGCGGGCGCGATCCAGTGGCACCTGCACCAGACGCGTCGGTTTGCCAATGAAATCGCTGACCCAACGGGCCGCTTCTTCACCGGCATCCGGCACGCGCAAGGTGTCACGCCAGATCGTCACGCCGCGCAACTCGGCATCGTTTCCCGGCAGGGCGATGTCGATGGCAGCCTGCTGCGGCGCACTCAACGTCAGACCGCCCTGTTCATTCCACAGGGCCGACAACTGGCTCATCTTCGCTTCGGCACGCTGTGTCAGAAAACGGCCACTGGCTTCGTCCACGAGCATCCAGCGTCGGTCGCCATCAAGCCCCAGCTTGTCGAGGTCGACACTTTGCAGCACATCGACCTTGCCGGATTTCAACGGGTAACGATAAAGCGCGCTCAGACGCAGCATGGCCAGCTCCCTGGAGGATAAAAACGCCACCCTATACGAGCTGGAGCAGGAATCAAAGAGCAAAAACCGTAGGAGTGAGCCTGCTCGCGATAGCGTTGGGTCAGCAATGATTTGGGGCTGCCCCCCCCTCTATCGCGAGCAGGCTCACTCCTACAAGGGGTGCGTGATCAGGCCGGCACTTCGTCAAGCATCAGGCGCTGACGCACCACGTCGACCAGTTTGTCCGGCTGAAACTTGGAGAGGAAATTGTCGCAGCCGACCTTCTTCACCATCGAGTCGTTGAAGCTACCGGACAGCGACGTATGCAACACCACATACAGGCCTCGCAGACGCGGATCGTTGCGAATTTCGGTGGTCAGACGGTAACCGTCCATTTCCGGCATTTCCGCGTCGGTGAATATCATCAGCAGCTTATCGGTCATGTTCACGCCGGTATCGGCCCAGGCCTTGAGCATGTTCAGCGCTTTCAGGCCGTCGCTGGCAATGTGCATTTTCACCCCGAGCTGGCCAAGGGTGTCGCGCAATTGCGAAAGCGCGACGTTGGAATCGTCCACCAGCAATACTTCACGGCCACGGGCACGCTCCAGCACCGGATCATCGAGCTTTTCACGCGAGACTTTGGCGTTGTACGGGACGATCTCGGCGAGGACTTTTTCAACGTCAATGATTTCCACCAGTTGATCGTCAACCTTGCTGATCGCGGTCAGGTAGTGCTGACGGCCAGCGCTGGTTGGCGGCGGCAGAATGGCTTCCCAGTTCATGTTGACGATACGGTCAACGCCACCGACCAGGAAAGCCTGTACCGAGCGGTTGTACTCGGTGACGATGATCGTGCTGTTCGGCCCCGGCACCAGTGGTCGCATGCCAATTGCCTGAGACAGGTCGATTACCGGCAGCGTCTGCCCGCGCAAATTGACCACACCACAAACAAACGGGTGACGCTGAGGCATCAGGGTCAGTTTAGGCAACTGCAGCACCTCCTGAACCTTGAACACGTTGATCGCGAACAATTGGCGCCCGGCCAGTCGAAACATGAGAATTTCGAGGCGATTCTCACCCACCAGTTGTGTGCGTTGGTCTACCGTGTCGAGAATGCCGGCCATCAATGACTCCTGGGCTTGTTCTGAAGAATTCACTAAGAGGGTTTATCGGCTGCGTGCGGCAAATCTTGATCACTGCCAAATTCGCCATCAAAATGCCACAACCGGTCATTGATGTCACATTAACATCATGCTTTACTGGCCCCCGTGATTTCATCTGTTACAACCCTTGTGGCGCGACCTCGGTTTGCGCTCCAGGTTCCCGCGCCTAAGGGATTCCCCTACCGACAATCAGGCCCAACCTGATATTCGCAATATCCAATAGCCATTAATGTGACGCCATTCTCATTGCATGAACGGAGTCAGGCTATTGTGTGCGATCGCAGTTCAGTGGAAACACATCCTCTTGAAACCCCGAATTTGTGCACCTGCGCACCGGGGCGCGATCTCGCGACGGTTCATGATCGTCGACACACACGGCATTCCCTCATCAGACATGACGTGGTGGAGATAAGCATGCCAATCGACCATAAAGAGTGGGCCCAGCGGTTCCCCGAATTTCTTGTCGAGGCCGAAACGCTGCTGGCGAAGTCCGAGGAGTGCCTCAGCCACCTGCAATTGATCAGCAACGACAAAGACGCCATCGACTGCATGCTCAATACCCTCCTCAAGCTCGCGGGCAGAGCCCAGGCATTGGCACTGGAGGCAGTTTCCGAGTTTTCCCTGCACATCTACGGCTTGCTCAACCTGGCACAGGATCATGTCGACCTGCACGAACAGGCGCTCGCGGCCTTGAAAGACTGCTTCACGCTGATGGCCTGGCAACTCGAACTGGTTGATCAGAACACGGGGCAACTAGGCCTGGATGACAGTGAACAGACCTCGTTGATCGAGGCCTTCGCCTTTCAGGTCGGCCAAAGCCGGTTCAAGCCCCTCCTCGCGCCGCAGCCTTTGTCACTGATGTCCTATTCAGAGCGACAGGCCTGATGAGCGCGCATGTCGTAATTGAATAGTTCATACCTGCCAGCGACAAAACCAATTAAATAACCAACCTGACCAGAGCGGATACATTCCAGCAGGCCTCAGGGTTTTCCTGTGTCCAGGTAACTCAACTTCGGGCACGCAGCAATATCTATCAAACTCAATTAACCGACATTTTCCATTATGGAACTTACGTCCAACATACCGTGTTTTCTGACTCATTGGACATATATGGCGAACGCGACCAACGGTATCTTAAGTGGTATTATGCCGCCCGTTAGTTGCTTTCGAATTAATGGCACAGTGACTTCAGAGATCGACATCGCTCGAAGTTGACGGTCAAACACCGCTCACTGAAGCCTGTTGAAATCAATAATATATTTATCAGCATTTCCAGACAGAGACCCGTCAAACCTCCGGCAGGTCTACCCGCAGCGAACATCCATTGGCTCCATCCGTTATGTACGCCAGCCTCAAGTCAATCTCTACATGGCCACCCTCCCGGGAAAATGCCCGTCGGTTCACCCTCATATTGTGTGTGCTCGCGGCAGTGGGCAGTCTGCTGACCTATGCTTTTTCCCTGCCACTTTGCCTGGGGTTGCTGCTGCTCAACATTGCGGCCACGGCTTGCGTATGGGTGCAATATCGGCTGTCACGCAAATCGATCAAGTTCCAGCCGCAGGAACTCGCTGATCGTTTGCTGGAGGTTCAGGAAAACGAACGTCATCGCCTCAGCCGCGAATTGCACGACGACATTGGCCAGTTGCTGACCGCCGCCAAACTGCAAAGCGAGTGGCTCAGGCGGCGCCTGCCGGAGGACTTGCAGGAGCACTGTACGACGCTCTGCGACACACTCGAAGAAACCCTCAATAAAGTGCGCGACGTCTCGGCGATCCTGAACCCGCGTCAACTGACCAGCCTTGGCCTGGAGGCCAGCCTGCGCGCGCACTTGCTCAAGGCACTGGCCAACACTTCGGTGCACTGGAGCCTCGATTGCCAGCAGCGCCTCAACGGTATCCCTGAAGAAATGGCGGTTGCCGCGTTTCGTATCGCTCAGGAGGCCGTCACCAATATTCTGCGTCACGCCCAGGCGAAAAACCTGCTGATACGCGTGCAGCGACTGCCCCAAGGACTGACGCTGATGATTACTGATGATGGTCAGGGATTTGCCCCTGCCGCCAACCCGGGGCGGGAAGGACAACGGGGCATGGCCGGGATGGCCGAACGTATCGAGCAATTGGGTGGCACTCTGAGCGTCACCAGTGAGCCGGGCAATGGCACTCGGATCGAAGCACTTTTCCCCTGGGCGCCCCGGGCACTCGAGCGGGCCAGTACGAATAAGGTTATGCGTTGACTTGTAACTTACTTCTGGTGGATGACCACTCGCTGATCAGGGCCGGCGTGCGCGCTCTGGTACTGGATATTCCCGGTTACGCAGTAATCGGCGAAGCCAATGACGGCTCGCAACTGCTCGAAATGGTTGAGCAATTGAGTCCCGACATCGTGCTTCTGGATATTTCCATGAAGGAAACCGGCGGCCTCCAAGCCCTGCAACGGCTCAAACGCGTGCGCCCACAAAGCAAAGTGCTGATCCTGTCGATGCACACCGATCCTTCATTGATCATGCAGGCGCTGGAATCCGGTGCCCACGGCTATCTGCTCAAAGACACCACAGCCACCGAGCTCGAACACGCGCTGGAAGCCTTGCGCAACGGCGAGCGTTATTTGAGTCCGGCGATCGCCCACACGGTGATTACCCAGGCGTTGACCCGTAATCAGAAGCAACAACCGGAAGTCGCCGACTCGCATAATCTGACGGCGCGTCAGCTGGAAATTCTCCGTCTGATCGTGCGCGGCAAATCCACCCGGGAAATTGCCAACGGCCTCGGCCTGAGCATCAAGACTGTCGAGACCCACCGCTCGCAAATCATGAAACGCCTGCAAATCTACGATGTGGCAGGCCTGGTGCTGTTCGCCGTGCGCGAGCAGATCATCAGCCTTGATGATTGACCGAAGGTTTGCCGCTCAACAGTGGTGAACCCTCGGGCAAATGCACCTGCAACGCCGCCGGACGCGCTTCAAAGCGCATGTTGTCGCCCTCCAGCGGTTCGCCATCAAGATTGATATAAAGCCCCTCGGCCACCTTGATCTCGACCCACGGCAAACGGGTACGGACGAACATGTTGTCGATACCGAACCCGTCGCTCAGCAGATTTTTCAATGTACCGACCAACTCCTGTGGCGCCGGCAGGATACTGATATCCAGCATCCCGTCATCGACCAGAGCCTGCGGACACAGCACGTGCCCGCCGCCGGCCTGACGGCCGTTACCGATACCCAATGCCAGCAGTTCGCCACGCCAATGGAAATCCGGCCCCTGCAGCTCACCATAGGCGGCATGCAGCTCACTGAAGCGCGACAATCCGGTGAACAGGTAGGCAGCGCCACCCAGAACCTTCTTCAGGTCTTCGGAGGTGTTAGCGGTGACCTGACTGCCAAAACCACCCGTGGCCATGTTGAGGAAAATCTGCCCGCCTACTTCGCCCAGATCGATATCCGATGGCGGTGTATCGAGCAGTTCAAGCGCATCGGCCGGCTCGAGCGGGATACCCGCCGCGCGAGAAAAATCGTTGGCCGTACCCAGCGGCAGCAGCACCAGACTGGCCTTTTTGGGTTGCTGCGCAAGGGCTTCGGCGATGTCGCGCAAAGTGCCATCACCGCCGCCGGCAATGATTCGCGTGTACCCCGCCTCCAGCGCCTCCCCCACCAGACGCTGTGCATCGCCGGCTTCCCAGGTCAGTCGGACCGCCAGCTCCCAGCCTTTCTCACGCTTGGCCTCGACGGCCGCGCGTACGGACTCGTTGAGTGCCTGCTTGCCATGCAGAATCAATAGCGCCCTTTGCTCACTCATATCACTCACTCCGAAAATGGTTTGGGGTATGAGACATCTTGACCCTTCAAGCGCACAAAAAAGTCGCCGCAATCGCAATTAATTCAAACGTATGGCCACCGCGTCCTACAGGGCGGTATTTATTCTTACAAAAAATGCAGAAACGGCTTAATTGACCAGATTTCATGTGTAGTCCACCGTGTGTCGGCGCTATCAATCTGCAACCCAACAATACACAAGGATGTGCATGTAATGAGTGGATACACCCTGACGACTATCGACTATCAATCGGGTGACATCAGTTGCCAACGCCGACCCGCAGCAGAAGGCGGATGCTTTCATGCAGAGCATTGATGCCAAAAAACCTGTGAGCCCGGCCATACCCGCCAGTGACTGTCACATATTGCATAAAACCGATACGAAAGGCCGCGCCAAAGCCACTGGAGACATTGATATGGAACCTCGATTTGCCGAGCTTGAAACCCACCTCAAGTACATTCGACGCGACATGGACGAAGTCAGAGGTGACGTCAAATCGATCAAGCATCGCCTTGCCTATGCGGCAGGGGCTACCGCTGTGGTATTGGGTTTACTGGGTTGGGTGGCCAACAGCCGATTTGACCAGCTCGTGACGCTCATAGGCTGAATGCCCGGAGTGCCGGCGCCGGCTGTTTTCCACCGGCGTGGCACTCACGGCGCCGATCTTCAACCGAGAAGATCACTTAACGGGATGAAACCGACCTCATCACCGGCCACCAGTGTTCTTCCCTCCAGTACCTCGACAAGACCATCGGCCCAGGCAGCACTGCGCAGGACACCGGAACTTTGATTGCGGTAAATGATTGCCTGCCCTTGCTCAAGACGGCCACGCAAATATTCCCGCCGATTGCCGGGCTGCGGCCAGTCGAACCCCGCAGGCACCTTGAACTTCAGCGGCTCGAGATCCTTCACACCTTGTCGGCGCAACAGATAAGGGCGAGTCAGCAAGGCGAAAGTCACCAGCGTCGAAGCCGGGTTTCCCGGCAAACCAATCACGGGCACATTGCGAAAATGGCCGACGGTCAATGGTTTGCCTGGCTTGATCGCCAGCTTCCACAACGCCAGCTCTCCTTCCTCCCGCAACGCGATGCCGAGGAAGTCGGCCTCTCCGACCGAAACGCCGCCAGTGGAGAGAATAAGGTCAACGTCCTGCAGTTCACCCAGGCGAGCTCGGGTCGTGGCCAGATCATCCGGAAGAATACCGGCATCGATCACCTCGCATCCAAGCCGCTGCAACCAGCTGCACAGCACCACGCGATTGCTGTTGTAGATCTGCCCCGGGCCCAGCGCCTGCCCCGGCTCGACCAGCTCATCACCAGTTGACAGCACCGCCACACGGACCTTGCGTATGACATCAAGCCCGGCATACCCCAACGACGCAGACAAACCCTGCTCGATCGGCCCCAGCCGGGTTCCAGCCTCGAGAATCAATTCACCGACCGTGGTCTCCTGACCTTGCGGGCGGATATTCTGCCCCGCCGCCATCGTCTCGATGAAACGTACGCGGCCATCGGCCTGGACCTCAGCGTTTTCCTGCATCTCGACGCAGTCCGCACCCGCTGGCACCGGCGCACCGGTAAAAATCCGCGCGCAGGTTCCCCGCTGCAAAGGCTCGGGCGCCTGACCGGCAAAAACCTTCTGGCTGACCGGCAACGGTGCGCCGGTCCAGTCGCCCAGATTCAAGGCATAGCCATCCATGGCGCTGTTCGGCCAGGGTGGCAGATCCAGGGTCGAAATCAGATCCTCGGCCAACACCCGCCCCTGAACCTCGGCCAGAGGCAAATACTCACGCTCGCTGACGGGCGAGGCTGCGGCCAGTTCCAGCAAGCGCGCCAACGCCGCCTCGACGGGCATCAGGCTAGCGGTCTTGCCCGGCTTACCGACGGGATTCACAAGGCGCCGCCTGTTTCAGATGCGTGACGAAATTGCACGGGCGGTGCCGGGCATCGAGCTGTTCGCCAAGAATGCCGTCCCAACCCGTACGTACTGCGTTGGTCGAGCCCGGCAAACAGCAAACCAGCGTACCGTTGGCTAGCCCGGCGAGGGCGCGCGATTGCACGGTCGAGGTGCCGATGTCGGCTACCGAAATCTGCCGGAACAGTTCGCCGAAACCATCCACTTGCTTGTCGAGCAGGCACGCTACCGCTTCTGGCGTGCTGTCGCGACCGGTAAAACCCGTGCCGCCAGTGATCAGCACCACCTGTACGACATCGTCGGCAATCCAGTTGGCGACTTGCGCACGAATTTTGTAGAGATCATCTTTGAGCAAAACCCGCTCCGCCAGATGGTGACCGGCCGCCGTCAAGCGGTCGACGAAGACCTGGCCTGAGGTATCGGTTTCCAGGGTGCGGGTATCACTGACAGTCAGTACCGCTATATTGAGCGGCACGAAAGGTACATCAGCCTTGGCTTTCATAGGCTCGTCCAGTTGTAGGAGAAACAGCCCGGTGTTATATCACAGCGCCCCATTTTTTCGCCGCCCCCGTGGAGAGCCGCCATGCCCCTGAATACGCAACTGCCACCCTGCTCCATTCTGCTTTTGGCAGGCGGACGCGGCCAACGCATGGGCGGGCAGGACAAAGGACTGGTGGAGTGGCTGGGCGAGCCGTTGATTGCACATTTGCAACGCAAGGTGCGAGCGCTGACTGACGACCTGATCATCTCGTGCAACCGCAATCGTGAACGCTATGCGCCGTTCGCCGATCAATTGGTCGTAGATGACCAAGGCGATTTCCCCGGACCACTGGCCGGTATCCGTGCGGGTCTGAAAGCCGCGCGCCACTCGCACCTGCTGGTCTTGCCGTGCGATGTTCCGCGGATTGACGCAACATTGCTGCAAGACATGCGCGAGACTGCCCGCCAGAATCCTGAAAAACCTTTAATGTTGCGCCATGATCAGCATTGGGAACCGCTATTGTGTGTGATTCCTGTCGCCCTTTTGCCGGCATTCGAAGAGGCCTGGAACGCCGGTGAGCGCAGCCCTGGCCGGGTAATGCGCAGGCTCGATGCCAGTGCACTGGAATGTCCTGACAATGACCCGCGGCTGGCGAACCTCAACACCCCCGAACTGTTAAATTCGCACAACACTGTGTCAGACTGACAGCACTCAAGGAACTCTCACGCCTTGTATACGTCTCAAGCTCAGTAACCAAAAGAATTCCCATTCGGAGACACACCCATGACTCAACGGACCCTCGCCACTTTCATGCTCGCACTGGGCCTGGCTACCCTCGCAGGTTGCTCGTCGCCTACAGTGATCACCTTGAATGACGGTCGCGAAATCCAGGCCGTCGACACCCCGAAATACGATGACGATTCGGGTTTCTACGAGTTCCAACAACTGGACGGCAAAGAAACTCGCATCAACAAGGATCAGGTTCGTACCGTTAAAGAGCTGTAAGCTCTGCGTCGACACCGGATACAGAAAAGCCCGCATTATTGCGGGCTTTTTCATGGGCGCTGGAAAGTGGACTGGCGCTTACCACTGCAGAGTGATGCGGCTCTCGAATTTACGCTCTTCACCCGTCACCGGATCGATAAATCGCAACCCCTGTGCAAGAAGCTTGAGCGGGTTGGCGTAATCATCCTCGACGTCTTTCAACACCTCAGGATAAAACGGATCGTTGCAGATGCTCGCGCCCAGTGCGGTCATATGCACGCGCAACTGATGCTTCTTGCCGGTCACCGGGAACAGACCGTAACGCCAGAGCTCGCCATTCTTTTCGCGAACTTCCACCGCCGTTTCGGTATTGCTGACACCCGGCCCTTCCTGCATGCGAAAGAACGGCTGACCATCGACCAATCGGCTTTTGTGGATCAGTGGAAAGTTCAGGTCGGGCAAGGCCTTGGCAATTGCCTCGTAGCGCTTGTCGATCTGCCGGGTCGGGAAGAGCGACTGGTAGGCGGAACGGGTTTGCGGATTGGCCGAAAAAATCACCAGCCCCGCAGTGTGCCGATCGATCCGGTGCAGCGGCACCAGATTTGGGTTGTCCAGCCGTCGAATCAAGCGGCGCAGCAAGGTTTGCTCGACATATTCACCGGCGGGTGTCACCGGCAGAAAATGCGGCTTGTCGGCTACCACCAGATGTTCATCGGCATAGAGGATCGACTCGACCACCGGAATCGGCTTTTCGTCCGGCACTTCGCGGAAATAGTGAATCCGCAAACCTTCCCTGTACGGCAGATCCAGCGAGATCGGCTGGCCCTGAGCATCCAGAACCCGACCGCGGGCAATGCGGTCCAGCCATTGCTCGCGACCAATGGCACTGAAATGCTCGCACAGGCAATCGAATACGGTCAGCCAGGCACCGGCCGGCAGATAAAGTGTGCTGGCCTGATTCTGAGCAGCATGGAAAGTAGATGTGGACATACGGGAATTCGAATCCTCAAGGCAGACCGGCATTATCCAACACCGGCGGAAACGAACCTAGCGCGAATCCTCAGGCGGGAATCGATTTGAGCGCCGCGGCCTCGGTGAACTCCTTGAGCCAGCGCAGCACATCGACGGCTTCCCAGCGGCCCGGGTCATACAAGGCGTAAAGCAAACCCTGGTAGCCGACCACATCGAGTTGCCGATGGTAACCGGCACGCTGGAAAAGCGCCTCGATCTCGGCGAAACAAGTGTTGAAATGCAGCTTGTTGAATGGCGTCTTGCCTTCCGTGACCAGCCCGTCCAGGCGCAATTCGAGGACGGCCTCGCGCACCACGTCAACCGACATCCGGTTCACGCTGTTTTTCAACTGTTCGACATTCACCACGGTTCATCCCTCTGACGCAATTACTGTATGAACATACAGTAACCGAATAAACCGGGAAGTGCCAAGGGAAGGATGTGCAATGACGACCAGCGGGGCAACGTTGCGAAAGCCGCTCAGCGCAGGAACGCCACGACCTGATCGGCACTGAACGGCCAATCCAGTTCCGCTCCGGTATCAACCCGACGCAGCACCGGGATGCGCAGGCTGTAAGCCTCGAACCAGCTCTCGTCGTCAGCGATGTCGAGCAGTTCGACCAGCAGACCATGCTCGACAAAAGGCATTAGTTCGGCTTCAGCAACCTCACAGAGATGACACCCCAGGGTGCCGAACAGCTGACATTCAGGAAGCATGTGCGCTCAACCGACAATTTATCCGCCTATTCTAGGCCCGCCCTCGAAAACCGTCGACCCGCTACCGCCCAAAGGTTTCACACGCAAAACGCTGACGCAAATCAGTTGGCACAAATGGCAAATACGCAATCCTCCCGGACTTTTTGCCTCTACGCTTGAGAAGCCTGAGCCTGACATCGGAGTGTCCAGTGTTTGCCAATCTGTTGATCATCCTTGCCTCGTCCCTCGTGGTGATTGCCCTGTTCCGGCGCCTGCGCCTGCCACCGGTTCTGGGTTACCTGTGCGTCGGACTGCTGGTCGGGCCGAGCGCCTTTGACTGGGTCAACGAAAGTGAACATCTGCCCGATGTGGCAGAGCTGGGCGTGGTGTTCCTGCTGTTTTCGCTTGGGTTGGAGTTCTCCCTGTCGAAGATGATTGCGTTGCGTCATGTGGTATTTCGCCTGGGCAGTCAGCAGGTATTGATCAGCACGGCGCTGCTGGGCTCGGTGCTGATGTTGCTGGGCATGCCGCTGACGCCTGCGCTGTTGCTCGGCGCGGGGCTGTCGTTGTCATCCACAGCCATCGTTACCAAAGAGTTGGGCAGCCTTGGCGAGGTGTTCAGCAGTCACGGCCAGAATGCGGTCGGCGTTTTACTGTTTCAGGACGTCGTCGCCGTATTGCTGCTGACGCTGGTCCCGGTGTTTGCCGGCAGCAGCGATCAGGCCTGGTATTGGGCCCTGCCGCTGACCCTGGCAAAAACCGTGGTGTTGTTTGTCGGTCTGCTACTGGCCAGTCGCTGGTTGTTGCCACGGCTGTTCCATGAAGTCGCTGCGTCGCGCTCGGCGGAATTGTTCGTGCTGCTGGCGCTGGTGATCGTGCTGCTGACAGCATGGCTCACGCATTTGCTGGGCTTGTCGCCTGCTCTGGGGGCTTTCCTTGCCGGCATGTTGCTCGGTGAAAGCCATTATCGGCATCAGATCGAGGCTGACATTCGGCCGTTCCGCGACATTCTGCTTGGCGTGTTTTTTGTCAGCATCGGCATGCTGATCGATCTGCAATTGTTCGTCAGCCACAGCCTGCTGATCCTCGGCCTCACGTTGGGACTGATGATCATCAAGGGCATCGTCGTCACGCTGCTGGTGAAGTGGCGCGGCAATGACAGTGAAACGGCATGGCGCAGCGGCCTGGCCTTGGCGCAGGGTGGCGAATTCTGTTTTGCATTGATGGCGCAGATGCAGCAAAACCGCTTGATGCCTGACCAACTGGGCGCTCTGCTGCTCGCAGCAACCTTCTGTTCGATGCTGCTGACCCCGTTGTTATTGCGCGCCGCGCCACGCATCGCCGCAGCCCTGCACCGCAAGCCCAATCAAGAGGCGCAGATCGAACAGATCAGCGCACTCAACGCTGGCCTCGATAAGCATGTGGTGATTTGCGGATACGGCCGGGTCGGCCAGTCCATCGGCCGTTTCATGCGCAACGCCAGGCAACCTTTCATTGCGCTGGACAATGACCCGGTGCGTGTACAGGAAGCCGCCTCGAGCGAAAGCGACGTACATTACGGCGACTCGTCACGCGGCGATCTGCTGACTGCGGTCGGCCTGTTGCGCGCAAAGTTACTGGTGATCGCCGTCGACCAGAGTGATGTGGCCCTGCGCATTCTCAAGGAGGCGCGTCATCTCCATGCGCACGTGCCGATTCTGGTGCGCACTCGCGACGACAGCCAATGGGCCGAGCTGAAAGCCGCCGGCGCCACCGAAGTGGTGCCGGAACTGTTGGAGTCGAGCCTGATGCTCGCCTCTCACGCCCTGATCATGCTCGGGCTGCCAGCGCATCAGGTGCAGGAAAAAGTCGATCAGGTGCGTATCGATCGCTATCGCCTGCTGCACGGCTTTTACCCGGGCGCAGTCGATGAAGAGACCTAATCCTGGCTCACCGCGCCGATCTTGTGCAGCGACAGATCGGCGCCGTAATACTCTTGTTCCTGACTCAGGCGCAGCCCGTGCAGCGCCTTGATTGTGCCGTACACAACGAACCCGCCGAGCAGCGCCACCGCAACGCCCAGCGCGGTGCCGATAAACTGGCTGATCAGGCTGACGCCGCCGATTCCACCCAGCGCACTCTGGCCGAAAATACCGCAGGCAACCCCACCCCATACGCCGCACAAACCGTGCAACGGCCAGACACCCAGCACATCGTCGATGCGCCATTTGACCTGCGCAGCGGTAAAGCACCAGACGAACAATGCGCCGGCAATCGCCCCGGTCACCAATGCGCCGACCGGGTGCATCAAATCAGAACCGGCGCAGACCGCCACCAGGCCAGCCAACGGGCCGTTGTGCAGAAAGCCCGGGTCATTGCGCCCGACGAGCAAAGCCGCCATGGTGCCGCCGACCATCGCCATCAACGAGTTAACCGCGACGAGACCACTGACGCCTTGCAGCGTCTGTGCACTCATCACGTTGAAGCCGAACCAGCCGACAATCAGAATCCACGAACCGAGCGCCAGAAACGGAATGCTCGATGGCGCGAATGCAACCAGTCGCCCATCGCGATAACGGCCGTTGCGCGGGCCCAGCAAAAGCACGGCGGCCAGCGCCAGCCAGCCGCCCATGGCATGCACCACGACGGATCCGGCGAAATCATGAAACGCGGCACCAAATTGCGACGCCAGCCAGGCCTGCAAGCCATAGTTGCCATTCCAGATCATGCCCTCAAAAAACGGGTAGATGAACGCCACGATCAGCGCCGTGGCGCACAACTGCGGAACGAAGCGCGCACGTTCGGCAATGCCGCCGGAAATGATCGCTGGAATAGCCGCAGCAAAGGTCAACAGGAAGAAAAACTTCACCAACCCGTAACCATGATCGGCACTCAGCACAGCAGCAGGCTGCATGAACGTCACGCCGTAGGAGATCCAATAGCCTATAAAGAAATAGGCCAGTGTCGAGACGGCGAAATCACTGAGGATTTTCGACAATGCGTTGACCTGGTTCTTTTGCCGGACCGTTCCGACCTCCAGAAAGGCGAAGCCCGCGTGCATTGCCAGGACCATTACCGCGCCGATCAGAATGAACAACGTATTGGAGCTGTGAACCAGCGTGTCCACAGCGCTTTGCAGATTTTCCATGAATAGGCAGACCTGGAGGCTAAAAAGGCACCAAAGCGGTTCGTGCGCACATTTCATGCACCAAGTTGCGACCGCGCAGTCACCGATCGGGGTCTCGGCTGAACCGCTTTGGCGCACAAGGTCGATGTGCTGACACCCACCGCAATATTTGAGTTAAGGTTTTCCTGCATACGCGCCCGGCAACAGCGCACGGCGTGCGGGCGACGCACCACGACACAGCAAAAGTTGTACCAGTCATTTGTACTGAACCTTCGCGCAAGGCTCATACTCGAACGCTTCAGACGCCAATTACGGAGATCCACCCATGGCCAGCATCAAGGCAAAGACTGCTCAAGAAATCCTCATGAACGACTTCCAGACCCTGGTCGCCGACACCGAGCGTTTGCTCGAGCACACCGCCACCCTGGCCGGCGATCAGGCAGATGAGCTGCGCGGCCAGATTCACGACAGTCTGCTGCGCGCCCGGGAAACCTTGAAGTTGACTGAAGACACCTTGCGCGAGCGCGGTCAGGCTGCCGTCAGCGCCACTGAAGATTATGTGTCGGCCAACCCATGGCAATCGGTCGGCATTGCAGCGGGCGTTGGCTTTCTGATTGGCCTGCTGGCCACTCGGCGCTGAATCATGTCGATCGGTGAATCCGGCCCGACTGCGGGCACCGCCTCCTCCACCCGGCGCCTGGGCGCAGCCGTTCTCGGTCTGCTGCACAGCCATGTCGAATTGTTCGGCATCGAATTGCAGGAGCAAAAATCACGAACCGTCAGCCTGTTGCTGTTCGCAGGCTTGGCTCTGGTGTTTGCTCTGTTGTTGCTGGTGGGTTTATCGACACTGGTCATGATCATCTTCTGGGACACTTATCGCCTTGCCGCGATCATCGGCTTGTGCGTCTTTTATACCCTGGCTTCGATCTTCTGCGGGCTGCGCCTCAAAGCCGCGATTTTCGATGAGTCCTCGCCCTTCCACGGCACGCTCGAAGAGCTCGCCAACGACCGGGAGCGCCTGCTGCCATGAGCCTGCCCGAACTTCCACACAACAGCTCGCGGCGGGAAATGCGCAAGGCGTTGATCCGCTTGCGCATGGAAATGCATCGCCAGGAAATCCGTCATGAAGCCGGACAAGTGCTGCAACCCTTGCAGCGCGTGCGTGGCATGACGCAAAACCTGCACGACGGTTTTGGCATCAAACACGCGCCGTTGTGGGGCGTGGCAGCAGTCACGCTATTGGGTTTTCTGACCGGCAAAGGCGCAAAAAGCGGCGGCGTCGGCGGTCTGACCCGGTTGATTCGCCTGGGCACCAGCCTCGGCCCATTGATCAAACTGGTGATGCAGAACTCAAGCAAGCGCTAAGCCGATATATCTGGCTACATTCTTGCACTGTCGCAGGGATGAACCTCTTTACCCGGAGGTTCAATCCCGCGCGCCTACCCGGTCGGCGGGGTTCAATCAGAACAAGAACGACTAAGGAGGCTCCGTGATCGACGGGCAACCGCTCGCCTGCTTTCAGCCTTTCATCGATACCGCCACCGGACGTATTGCAGGCGTCGAAGCATTGGGCCGCCTGCGCCAGAATGACGGTCAACTGACGTCAGTCGGGCCGCTGTTCGCCGACCCGCGCCTGCCAGCCATTGCCTTGCGCCGCCTCGACCGGCAGATCCGTGACAATGCCCTGAGCCGTCTGCATGAAGCGCCGGCAGACTGGTTTCTCAGCCTGAACATGTCGCCGCGCTGGATCAGCCGTTTGCGCCCGGACCAGGCATTGCCCAGCCTTAAACAATTGGCGCGACACCATGTCGATCCGCAACGCATTGTGTTTGAAATCACTGAACTGGGCGGGAACGGCCAACGTCTGGCCGAAGTGGTTGCGCGTTATCGCGACGCTGGCGCGAGAATCGCCATTGACGATTTCGGCGCGGGCTATTCACAACTCGATCGCGTACTGGCGCTGCAACCGGACATCCTCAAACTCGACATGCGCCTGTTCCAGGCAGCCGCCCTTGGCGGGCCGAGCAGTGAGGTGGTCAAGGCACTCGCGCAGATGGCCGAGAAAACCGGCTGCTGGATCATTGCCGAAGGGGTCGAGACCGATGCCCAGCTGAATTTCGCCCTCGAGTGCGGATCGCGTTACGTGCAGGGTTTTCTCTTCGCCCGCGCGCAGGAAGCGTTCTTTGCCACCGATACTTTCGTGCCGCGCTTCGCCGAACTGCGCCAGCGCTACGTGCAACAAAAACTCGCCGAGCGCGGGCGCTTGATGCAGATGCGCCAGCAACTCGGCGAATTGATGGCCATCCTGCAAGGCTGGGCCGGGGCACACGCACCGCTCAGCGCACTGCCGCAACTGGAAGCCTTTCCCTGGCTGCTGCGCTTTTATCAGTGCGACCGGCATGGCACGCAGCTAACCCCCAACCTCGAATGGCGGCACAACGGCTGGGTCGCCGATAACCGCTACCTGGGCCACAACTGGTCGTGGCGTCCGTACTTCTATCACCTGCTCGCCGAAGGCTGGGAGGAACGGCGCCTGACTTTGTCCAACACCTACCGTGACGCCACCAGCAATCAGTATTGCCTGACGGCCGGGCAGTTTTTCGACAACGGCGAGCGGCTATTGTTGATCGACATTGATGCGGCGGGGTTGTAGTTCCGCTTGCAGGCATGCGCACGAACCGGGAAGCTAGGGCAACAGTCATCCTGACGGAGAGAATCAGCCTTGGATTGGCAAACCCTGCTCAACCGCGAACGCCTCGGCAAGCCGCTGCACAGCCCGCAAGAACTCGGCCGCAGCCCTTTCCACAAAGACCACGACCGCATCATCTTCTCCGGCGCCTTCCGCCGCTTGGGGCGCAAGACCCAAGTGCACCCGGTGTCGAGCAACGACCATATTCACACGCGTCTGACCCACTCGCTGGAAGTCAGTTGCGTGGGCCGCTCGCTGGGCATGCGTGTCGGCGAAACCCTGCGCAGCGCCCTGCCCGACTGGTGCGACCCGAGTGATCTGGGCATGGTGGTGCAATCGGCATGTCTGGCCCACGACATCGGCAACCCGCCCTTCGGACATTCCGGTGAAGATGCCATTCGTCACTGGTTCCAACAGGCTGCCGGGCGTGGCTGGCTGGATGCAATGAGCGAAGCCGAGCGCGGTGACTTCCTCAATTTCGAAGGCAATGCCCAAGGCTTTCGGGTACTGACGCAGCTGGAATATCACCAGTTCGACGGCGGCACTCGCCTGACCTACGCGACCCTCGGCACCTACCTGAAGTATCCATGGACGGCCCGTCACGCTGACTCGCTCGGTTACAAGAAGCACAAGTTCGGCTGCTATCAGAGCGAACTGCCGCTGCTCGAGCAAATCGCCCACAAGCTGGGTCTGCCACAGCTGGAAGACCAGCGCTGGGCGCGCCATCCGCTGGTTTATCTGATGGAAGCCGCCGACGACATCTGCTACGCGCTGATCGATCTGGAAGACGGTCTGGAGATGGAGTTGCTCGAATACGCCGAAGTAGAGTCGCTACTGCTCGGTCTGGTCGGCGATGACCTCCCGGAGACTTACCGCCAGCTCGGTCCGCAGGACTCACGCCGGCGCAAACTGGCGATTCTGCGCGGCAAAGCCATCGAGCATTTGACCAATGCGGCAGCGCGAGCATTCGTCGAGCAGCAGGAGGCATTGCTCGCCGGCACCCTGCAAGGCGATCTGGTGGAGCACATGCACGGTCCGGCCAAACGCTGCGTGTTGAACGCCAAGGACATTGCCCGCAAGAAAATCTTTCAGGATAAACGCAAGACTCTGCATGAAATCGGTGCCTACACCACGCTGGAGATCCTCCTCAACGCGTTTTGCGGTGCGGCACTCGAGCAGCACAATGGCCGCACGCCGTCGTTCAAGAGCCGACGAATCCTCGACCTGCTGGGAAACAACGCACCTGACCCGCATGGGCCTCTGCACGCGTCCTTTCTGCGCATGATCGATTTCATCGCCGGCATGACCGACAGTTACGCCAGCGACATGGCGCTGGAAATGACCGGTCGCTCCAGTCACTGACGTGTTCGTCTCAACCGGTCAGCCTGCGTGGCCGGTTGAGTGCGGGCATGGTGAGCAGCCATCGGCCCCTTATGAGGCTAATAAATCTTTAAAATATTTGCCGAAACATTAATAAACATTAATCCGGTATTGTTGAAACAACTTAAACGCTCCGACAAACATACATCCCTCACTTCCTAACACCGCACCTAGTTCAACCGTAGTCGAATTCCCTTTAGTGTGTAGGAATAATCCTATATTGCCGCTGGAGCCCCCTCAGCTCATGCGAGCGCTCATCCATCTGAGCTAAGGTGCGCGCTTTATTCGCGTACGTATGGGATTTGATTATGAACTCCGTTTTTATTGTCGATGATCACCCCGTCATCCGACTTGCCGTTCGAATGCTGCTGGAGCACGAAGGCTACAAGGTCGTCGGCGAAACCGATAATGGGGTCGATGCCATGCAAATGGTCCGCGAATGCATGCCCGATCTGGTCATCCTTGATATCAGCATCCCCAAGCTCGATGGCCTGGAGGTTCTCGCCCGTTTCAACGCCATGAGCACCCCGCTCAAGACTCTCGTACTGACCGCACAATGCCCGACACTCTTCGGTATTCGCTGCATGCAATCCGGTGCATCCGGTTACGTGTGCAAGGAAGAAGACCTCAGCGAACTGGTGAGCGCCATCAAGGCCGTTCTCTCCGGTTATAACTATTTCCCCAGCCAGGCACTCAATCCTGTCCGCAGCGACGATATCCGTTATGCCGAACTTGAGCTGTTCAAATCCGTCAATGACCGCGAACTAATGGTCTTGCAGTTATTTGCCCAAGGACGCACTAACAAGGAAATCGCCAAAGGCATGTTCCTCAGTAACAAGACCGTCAGTACTTACAAAAAACGCCTGATGCAAAAACTCAAAGCCAAGTCCCTGGTGGAACTTATCGAGATGGCCAAACGTAACGCGTTAGTGTGAGAGCCCGCATGCCCATTCGCTTTGTCCATGTTGCCGGGTTTATTGCCGGCCTGTTCCTGAGCACCCAGGTTCTGGCCTCCCTTCTCGCCCCGCAAAGCTATGTCCTGCGTAGCCGGTCGACGTTCGAATTGATGGCCTTGCCTCTGGATGCCTCACAACGGCAATGGTTGCAGGGACGACATGAACTGGTATTGGGCACCTCCGCCCCGGACTATCCGCCGTTCGACATGACGGCCAGCGGACGCGACTACGAGGGTTTTACGGCGGACTACGCTGGTTTTCTCGGCCAGGCCACGGGCCTGCAAGTGCGCATCGAGCGCTTCGCCTCCCGGGACGCGGCCCTGAAGGCGCTGCTGGCGGGTCAGGTCGATATGCTCGGCAGCGCCAACGGATTCGAAGCAAGCAACCCCGACATCGTGCTTTCCACGCCCTACGCCATTGATCAACCAGTGCTGGTGACCCGAGAGGATGAGACTCGCTCGCTGACCGAAGGGCTGGCCGGATTGCGTCTGAGCATGGTCTATCACTATTTGCCAAAGGAAGAAGTCAAGGCTCTTTACCCCAAGGCCATCCTCACCTCCTACCCGTCCTATCAGAATGCAATCAACGCGGTCGCGTTCGACCAGGCCGATGTGTTTCTCGGTGACACCATTTCCACTCACTACATGATCAACAAGGGTTACCTGAACAACATTCGCATGGCCAACTTCGGCAAACAGGAAGCCCATGGCTTCAGCTTTGCCGTACACACCGGCAACGCACAACTGCTGAGCATCATCAACACCGTGCTCAATGCTGTTCCGCGCAGTGAACGCGACAGTATCGCCAAACGCTGGAGTGCCGGCAGCGACATTCTGTTGACCGACCAGAAGTTGCAATTGACCCGTCATGAGGAAGAATGGCTCAAACAGCACCCGGTTATTCGAGTGGTGGTGAACGACGCCCTCGCTCCGCTGACATTCTTCGACAGCGACGGCAATTTCCGTGGCATCACCGCCGATCTGCTGGAACTGCTGCGCTTGCGCACCGGATTACGCTTCGAAATTCGCCGCAGCCGCAGCGATGACGCAATGATCGAACAGATCAGCCAGCATCAGGCCGATCTGATCGCCGCCCTGCTACCGAGTCCGCAACGTGAGAAAGACCTGCAATTCAGCCGCCCATACCTGGAAAACTCCTATGTTCTGCTGACGCGCAAAGCCGCTGACAGCCCTTCTCATCTGAGCCAGCTCAAAGATAAATACCTGGCGATCGCCCAGGGCAGTCCCTTGACCGATTATCTGCGCCGCGAGTTTCCGCACATCGACGTCATTGAAACATCCGATACCTTCAGTGCCGCGACCTTGCTCGCCGAGGGCAAGGTTGACGGTGCCGTCAGCTCGCTGGTGATTGCCAACTATCTGATTTCATCGCGCATCTTCGAACACCCATTGCAGATCACCACCACCCTGGGCACACGTCAGGCGGCTTTTTCACTGGCCATTGCGCGAGGCAACACCGAGCTGGGATCAATCCTCGACAAGGCGCTGCTGAGCATCACGCCCGAAGAACTGGGCGTGATCAATAGTCGCTGGCGGGGTTTCTCGACAGCGGCGCAAAGTAACTGGCGTCATTACCAGCGCCTGTTCTATCAGTTGATTGGCGTTGCCTGCCTGCTCCTGTTGCTGTCACTGCTCTGGAACGCCTACATGCGTCGGCAGATCAAACAACGCAAGATGGCCGAACGGGCCTTGAATGATCAGTTCGAATTCATGAGTTCGCTGGTCAACGGCACGCCCCATCCCATCTATGTGCGTGATTGTCAGGGTTTGCTGCAGAGCTGTAACGACAGCTACCTTGATGCGTTCAATGCCAAACGCGAAGACGTCATCGGCAAAAGTGTCATGCAGGGCACACTGAGCAACGCTTTCGAAGCCCAGACATACCAGGCGGATTACCAACGGGTGGTGGCTGAAGGCAGGCCGTTGGTGCTTGATCGTCCGTTGCATATCGGTAACCGACGCTTGACGATCTATCACTGGATATTGCCCTACCGTGATTCCAGCGGCGAAGTCAAAGGCATCATCGGTGGCTGGATCGACATCAGCGAGCGCCGCCAACTGTTCGATGAGCTGCGCTTGGCCAAGGAACAGGCCGATGATGCCAACCGTGCCAAAAGTACCTTTCTGGCGACCATGAGCCACGAGATCCGCACGCCGATGAATGCGGTAATCGGCATGCTCGAACTGACTCTCAAGCGCATGAACCCGCAGCATCCGGACCGCTCGTCCATCGACACCGCTTACCACTCGGCAAAGGATCTGCTGGGACTGATCGGCGACATCCTCGATATCGCCAGAATCGAGTCCGGCCGCCTGAGCCTGAGCCCGGAACGGGTCAACCTTGTTGAAACGGTGGCGTCGGTGGTGAGAATCTTCGATGGCCTGGCCCGACAGAAAAACCTGCCCCTGACACTGAGCATCAATCCACCGGAACTGGACGTCGATGTACAGCTGGATCCGTTGCGCTTCAAGCAGGTGCTGTCGAACCTGATAAGCAACGCCATCAAGTTCACCGAACACGGGCGCATTCGTATCAACCTCGACATACTGCCCGGTGGCACGCCCGAGCACTCACTGGTCCAGTTGACGATTCAGGATACCGGTGTCGGCATCAGCGCCGAAGACCAGCAACGACTGTTCGAACCATTTTCCCAGGCCGACAACGCTCAACAGCAAACCCGTGGCGGCGCAGGCCTGGGTTTGTTCATCAGTCGCAGCCTCTGCGAAATGATGGGTGGCCGGTTGCAATTGTGCAGTCAGCCCGGCATCGGCACCCAGGTCTGCCTGTCCATGCCACTACAGACGCTACCCAGTGAAGTGAGCACCGCTCGGCGCGAGCCGCCGATCCGGATGGCTTTTGCGCCGTTGAACATATTGGTGGTCGATGACCATCCGGCCAATCGTCTATTGATGTGCCAGCAACTGGAGTTCCTTGGACACCGTTTCAGTCTGGCCGAAGAGGGTCAAAGCGGACTGGAGAAATGGCAGACCGGCGAATTCGATCTGGTCATCGCCGACTGCAATATGCCGGTCATGAATGGCTATGAACTGACCCGGGCGATTCGCCAGCAGGAGCGTCTGACAGGGAAGCCACCGTGTACCGTACTGGGCTTCACGGCCAACGCCCAACCCGAGGAGATCCAGCGCTGCAAACAGGCTGGCATGAACGACTGCCTGTTCAAACCACTGAGCCTCAGCGCGCTGAGCCAATGGGTCAACGAACTGAAACCGGCCTTCCCGGCGCCGACCTTCAACCTTCAAGGTCTCAGTCAGCTAACGGGTGAGAGTCCGGTGCAGATCCAGCGTTTGCTCCACGAACTGCTCAACAGCAGCCGGCTGGATCGCCAGGAACTGCTGGCCTTGTCGCCGCACACCGACCGCGAAGCGTTGATCGTGACGGCACACAAGATCAAGGGCGCCGCGCGGATCGCTCAGGCGTCGCGCCTGATTACCTGTTGCGAAGCACTGGAGCAGGCCTGTGTACAAATGCAGACCGCACCGATCATCGCTCAGCGCTGCGAAGCCACCGACGCGGCCATGGTTGAACTGGAGCAGGCACTGCAGCAACAGCTGGAACAGAACCGTAAAAGCAGAATGACCGAGCCTTAACTATGCTTGGGCGCTGAGCAGTGTGTTTATTCCCCATGGAGAGTCAGCAATGCCGAGCCCACTGCGCACGGATCCACGCCGGTTCCCTCTGCACGTGCATATCAGCGTGATGTTCACCTTCCTGATGTTGCTGACTGCTGTGGTGCTGGGGCTGTTCAATTACAGCCAGACGACCCGCATCATTCTTTCGAGCAGTGAGCATCTGTTCAATCGCATCGAACAGGACGTGCGCCTGGATCTGCACGCCACCTACCAGCCGATACGCCACTTGCTGAGCCTGCTGGCAGACAACCCCGCCGCCCAGGCACCTGATCTGCAACAGCGCCTGGCTCTACTCAAACCTTTCAGCCAGTCACTCAAGGACAACCCTGACCTCGCCTCGCTTTACCTCGGCTTCGGCAATGGCGATTTTTTCATGGTGCGGGCCTTGCGCAGCGAAGCCCTGAAGACCCAACTCAAGGCGCCGCCGGCAGCGGCTTATCAAATCTGGAGCATTGAGCGCGACGGCGGTGCAGGCTCGCGTTCACAGTCATTGTTTTTCGATCAGGGTCTGTCGCTCCTTGCCCGCCAGGACAACCCCGATGACCGTTACGATCCGCGTAACCGGGCGTGGTACAGCAATGCACGAGAAAGTGGCGACCAGATCACCACCGAACCTTATGTATTTTTCTCCACTCACAATGTCGGTACCACTCTGGCCCGGCGCAGCGGTGACACGACAGTCATCGGCGCTGACCTGACTCTCGCCGCACTCTCGGCGACGCTGATCAAGCATGTAGTGACGCCGGCCACCGAGATCGTCCTGTTTGATGCCGAGGGCAACGCCGTGGCCTGGCCGGACAGCCGTCGACTGATCGTCGACGACCGCACCGCGCGCCTGGCCAAGGCTGCGGACTTGAGCCCGCGCCTGCACGCCTTGTTGTCCGGCGAGCATCAAGGCAATCGCATAAAAGTCGATGGCCGCCAATGGATCGTTGCCCGCAGCAGCATGCAGGAAGGCGGACCGCAAGGCCTGCAAATGGCCTTGCTGGTGCCAGAGGATGAATTGCTCGTCGACGCTTACCGCATGCGCTGGCAAGGTGCGCTGATAACGCTGGCAACCTTGCTGTTGTGCCTTCCATTGGGCTGGCTGATTTCGCGCACGCTGGTCAAACCCTTGCACGCCTTGGTCAAGGAAGCCGATGCGATCCGCAGTTTCGATTTCAATTTCCCGGTGACCCGGCGCTCGCCCGTGCTGGAAGTTGACCAACTGAGCCTGTCTATGGCGCGCATGAAGGACACCTTGGCGAGCTTCTTTCGCATCACCGACAGTCTGTGCGCCGAAACCCGGTTCGCGCCGTTACTGCAACGGGTACTGTTCGAGACGGTGCAGATCGCTCAGGCGCAGGCAGGTCTTATTTACCTGCGCGAGAGCGATGGCAGCCGCATGGAGCCTTACGGTTTGGTGATCGATGGCGCCTCGCAAACCCTGGAAACATTCGATATTCAGGGGCACGACCTGCAAACGAATCAGGGGCCGGCATGGTTCGAGCAATTGGTGCACGCCGACAATGTGGTGAGCAATTTCGGCTTTGAACAGGCCAGGGATCTGCAAAAGGTATTGCTGGCGATGACTTCACCGCGCGTGCATCTGATCGGTATACGCCTGCGCAACCGCCACAACGAAACCATTGGCTTGCTGATTCTGCTGGTCAATGACAGCGGCACTCCTGCCGATCTGGATAAACTGCGCCCCGATCGCATCGCCTTCCTGCAAGCGGTATCCGGCGCTGCAGCAGTGAGTATTGAAAGCCAGCGCCTGCAGGCGAAACAGAAACAGCTGCTGGACGCTTTCATTCAATTGCTCGCCGGGGCAATCGATGCCAAAAGTCCGTACACCGGCGGCCACTGTCAGCGCGTGCCGGAGCTGACCCTGATGCTCGCCCAAGCCGCAGCAGCCAGCCAGGCACCGGCGTTCAGTGCCTACCAGCCCACCGAGGATGACTGGGAGGCGCTACACATCGCGGCGTGGCTGCACGATTGCGGCAAGGTCACGACACCGGAGTACGTGGTCGACAAAGCCACCAAACTGGAAACACTCAACGACCGTATACACGAGATTCGCACCCGCTTCGAGGTGCTCAAGCGCGATGCCTGGGTCGATTATTGGCAAGCGCTGGCAAAGGGCGGTGACGAAGCAGCATTGGGCGACCTGCGTGATGCCACTCTGGCTGCGCTGGACGCAGACTTCGCCTTCGTCGCACGTTGCAATCTGGGCGGTGAGGCCATGGCCGAAGCAGATCTGCAACGCCTTGATGAGCTCGCCCGACGAACCTGGACGCGCACACTGGATGATCGATTAGGCGTTTCCTGGGACGAAAACCGCCGTCAGGCACGCACGCCTGCGCCGACGCTGCCGATCAGCGAGCCCCTGCTGGCGGACAAACCGGAACATTTATTTGAACGAGACAGGAACGAACTGATACCCGAAGACAATCCATGGGGTTTCAAGCTGGATGTGCCACGCTATAAATACAATCGCGGCGAGTTGTACAACCTGAGCATCACCCGCGGTACGCTGACCCGCGAGGAGCGCTACATCATCAATCACCACATGGTGCAAACGATCATGATGCTCAGTCACCTGCCCTTCCCCGGGCACCTCGACAGCATCGCCGAAATCGCTGGCGGTCATCATGAAAAAATGGACGGTTCCGGTTACCCGAAACGCTTGAAACGCGAAGAAATGAGCCTGCCGGCACGGATGATGGCGATTGCCGATATTTTCGAGGCGCTGACGGCAGCCGACCGCCCCTACAAGAAGGCCAAATCGCTGAGCGAGGCATTGGGAATCATGGCGACGATGTGCCGCGAGGCGCACATCGATGCACAGCTGTTTGGATTATTCGTCAACGAAGGCGTGTACCTGCAATACGCCGCACGTTTTCTCGACCCACAGCAAATCGACACCGTGGATCCGGCCAGCCTGTTGCACAAGGCTGGCCTCACCACATGATCAGCAGTCGGTCAGACGCAGGAAGATCGACGCCAATTGCTCGATGCCAGCCTGATCATCGGCGCCGAAACGCGCAAGTTTCGGGCTGTCCAGATCGAGAACACCGATCAGGCGCCCGTCCTTGACCAAAGGCACCACCAACTCACTGTTCGACGCGCTGTCGCAGGCGATATGCCCGGGAAACGCATGCACATCTTCGACTCGCTGAGTTTGCAGAGTGGCTGCCGCCGCGCCGCACACACCACGACCGAATGGAATACGCACACAGGCGATTTGCCCCTGGAACGGGCCGAGCACCAGTTCTTCGTTGCGATTGAGATAGAAACCGGCCCAGTTCAGATCATCGAGCTGGTTGAACAGGAACGCCGAAAACTGCGCGGCGTTGGCGATGAAATCGCGCTCGTCAGCCAGCAGCGACTCCAGTTGAGCGACCAACATGCCATAGCCTTCGAGGCCTTGGCCGCTTTGTTGCAAATCAATCATGCCTTGTGCTCCAACAATTTCAGTCCCACCCAGTATCGGGCGAATTGATACGCGCAACGTCCGTTGCGATTACCGCGGCCGGTGGCCCAGCGCACGGCAAGGATGTCCAGTTCTTCGTCGCGCTGCCAGCTCAGGCCGGCCCTGGCGGCCAGTTGGCCGATCCAGTGTTCGACGACGTCGAGGAAGTGTTCCTGGGTAAAAGGGTAGAACGACAGCCACAAGCCAAATCGGTCCGACAGTGCGATCTTGTCTTCGACCGCTTCGCTTGGGTGCAGCTCGCCATCGACGCGTTTCCAGTTCTCGTTGTCGCTTTCCTTTTCAGGCACCAGGTGACGACGGTTGGAGGTCGCGTAGAGCAAGACGTTATCCGGTGCCTGCTCCAGAGAACCGTCGAGCACGCTTTTAAGGACCCGGTAATCGCCTTCACCGGACTCGAACGACAAATCATCACAAAACAGCACGAAGCGTTGTGGCAGTTTACCGATCTGATCGACCACGCGGGGCAGGTCAGCCAGATGGTCGCGCTCGATTTCGATAAGACGCAAGCCGGCATTGGCGTGTTCCGCGAGCAGCGCCCGTACCAGCGAGGATTTGCCGGTGCCGCGCGAGCCCCAGAGCAACGCATGGTTAGCCGGCATGCCGTCGAGGAATTGCTGGGTATTGCGCCCCAGTTGCTCGAGTTGACGGTCGACGCCAATCAGGTCGGACAGGCGCATGTCGAGGCTGACCTCCAGCGGCAACAGGTACCCATTGCGCCCGTCACGCTGCCAGCGCGCCGCCAGACAGGTGCTCCAGTCAATGATGGGGCGTGGTGCCGGCAGGAGCGGTTCGATCCGCGCCAGAACCGACTCGGCGCGTTCAAGAAAAGCATTCAATCGGGAATCCACGTCTTCTCCTCAGGCAGTTTCAAAGTGATGATGGTAACCCTGCGACGACACACAGATTTAAACCCCCGCACCGCGCCTTGTTACAAGGCGATTCGAGAACCTCGGTATCCATACATGATCGACTATGCTTGAGCAGCGAAGGGAAACGGAAGTGGTTCAACACCCCATGGATATCAAATTCACCCACCGGCTGTCGTACAAGCAAGCCAGGCTTACTGTGCTGGTCGGGTTCATTCTGGGCACGCTGCTCAGCCTGCTGCAAATCGGCATCGATTATGCCAGCGAAGACGCCTCCATCAATCGTGAAATCCTGTCTTTGCTGGAAATCAGCCATAACCCGGCATCGCGCATCGCCTACAACATCGACGCGGAACTGGCCCAGGAACTCACACTGGGATTGCTGCGTTCGCCGGCGATCATCTCGGCGCAACTGACCGACAACGACGGTACGGTGCTGGCCAGTGTCAAACGCCCCGAGCTGCAGAACAGCTATCGGGTGATCAGCGACTTCCTGTTCGGCGCCAAGCGGCAATTCGAAGACCGCCTCTATCTGGATCACCTGCCCAACGAATCTCTTGGTGTCTTGAGCCTTGAAGTCGATACCTATGCCTTCGGCAGCCGCTTTCTGCGCCGCGCGGAAATCACCCTGCTCAATGGTTTCGCCCGCAGCCTGATTCTGACCGGGATCCTGCTGGCGCTGTTTTACGTCATGCTGACCAAACCACTGGTGCGGGTAATCCGCGAACTCAGCGGGCGTGACCCCCGTGCAGCCGAGCCGACGACCCTGGAATGTCCGGCCGGACACGGCAATGACGAAATTGGCGTACTGGTCAAAGTCGCCAACCAACAGTTCGAAAACATTGCCACCGAGATCCAGCAACGACGTAACGCCGAAAACCGCCTGACCGACTATCTCGGTCAGCTGGAAAACATCGTCTCGGCGCGCACTGCCGAACTCAAGGCAATCAACGCCCGGCTCAGCCAGTCCAACCAGGAACTTGAAGTAGCGCGAAGTACTGCGCTGGAAATGGCCGAAGCGCGCTCGGCCTTCCTCGCCAACATGAGCCATGAAATCCGCACGCCGCTCAATGGTTTACTGGGAATGATCGCGCTGTCACTCGACGGTCCGCTGAATGCCGAACAGCAGCAACAGCTGTCGATTGCCCATGACTCCGGCAAGGTGCTGGTGGAGTTGCTCAACGACATTCTTGACCTGTCCAAATTCGATGCCGGGCAATTGGAACTGGAAAATATCCCTTTCGATCTCGGCTCGCTGATCGAAGACACCGCCAACCTGCTGTCGCAGAATGCCGCGCCGAGCGTCGAGCTGACTTGCCTCATCGATCCACACTTCCCCGCACTGGTACTGGGCGATCCGACCCGGGTTCGGCAAATTGTCAGCAATCTGCTGTCCAACGCGCTGAAATTCACCCGTTTCGGCCGCGTCGATGTACGCCTGTCGGCCTATAAGGATGGCGTGCGCATCGAGGTCTGCGACACCGGAATCGGCATCGCCCAGGACGCCCAGGTGAAAATATTCCAGCCGTTCACCCAGGCCGGCGCAGGGATTACCCGTCAGTACGGCGGCACCGGGCTAGGACTGGCGCTGACCTACAATCTCTGCGAGGCCATGCAGGGACGCCTGACCATCAGTTCCGAGACCGGTTTCGGCAGTCAGTTCTGCGCCGAGTTGCCGTTGCCCTGCCATACCCGGGCGCTGTCCCCGGCGCCACTGCACGGCAAAGTACTTGCTATCACTGCGGGCAGCAGCGGCCTGGCCGAGTTGCTGCAAAGCATGTTGCCGGTCTGGGGTCTCGAGTATGAACAGCGCACCATCGACGATTCGCTCCTGGGCCTGGCGCCCGATGTGTTGATCACCGATTGTCCGGAATGCCTGTTCGGTTTGCGCCCGACACTCGTCGCGCCGATTCTGCTGGTGACTGCCTACGGCAGTTTTCTGCCCAGCGAAGAGGCCGCCGCGCTCGCGCCCTTGCAGCAACAGGCACGACCGCTGGCGCGCAATGCGCTCTATCAGAATCTGCGTCGCACGCTGCAACCGGACACCGTCACGATCAACGATGCTCGCCTCGAATCCTCACCCGGCGTGCGACGCGGGCGGGTGCTGCTGGTCGAGGACAACCCGGTCAACCAATTGGTGGCCAAGGGCATGCTCGGCAAGCTCGGCTGCGAGGTTGTGGTGGCCGCGCATGGCGCCGAAGCACTGGATCAGTTGGAGTATCACGAGTTCGACATGGTCCTGATGGACTGCAACATGCCGGTCATGGACGGCTACGAAGCCAGCCGGCAGATTCGCCAGAGCGGGCGCTGGCCGAATCTGCCGATTGTCGCCCTGACCGCCAACGCCATGTCCGAGGAGCGCGAGCGCTGCCGGGCGGCGGGCATGAGCGACTATCTGGCGAAACCGTTCCGCCGGGAGGAACTGGCGGCACTGCTGGATCAATGGATGCCGACTACGACAACGCTTTGATCTGACCCAAGAGGTGATCGAGGCCGGCGCGCAAACCATTGAGCCGGTCCAGATCCACACCACTGTCGCACAGCAGGCGCGCCTTCAGCGGCCCGACCTGCTCGCGCAACGCCTGGCCGGCAGACGTCAGACTCAAGTGCACTTCCCGCTCATCGCGCACCGAGCGCTGCCGCTGCACCAGTTGCAATTGCTCAAGACGCTTGAGCAATGGCGTCAGCGTGCCGGAGTCGAGCGCCAGGCGTTCGCCCAACGCCTTGACCGTCGGTTGTTCCGGTGCGGCGTCCTGCCATTCCCACAACACCAGCATCGCCAGATATTGCGGATAGGTCAGGCCGAGTTGATCGAGCATCGGCTTGTAGGCACGAATCACTGCCCGGGATGCGGCATACAGTTTGAAGCACAACTGATTGTCGAGCTTCAGCGAATCGACCGACAGATTGCTCATTTGAGCAGGGCTTCGATCTCGCGGCTCAAATCCTGCGGCTTGGTGGCCGGGGCAAAGCGCTTGACCAACTGGCCGTCCTTGCCGATCAGAAACTTGGTGAAATTCCACTTGATGCCTTGGGAGCCGAGCACGCCGGGAGCGCGCTTCTTCAACTGCACGAACAGCGGATGGGCACCGGCACCGTTGACGTCGATCTTCTTGAACAGGGGGAAGCTGACACCGAAGTTCAGCTCGCAGAATTCGCTGATTGCGCCTTCGTTGCCCGGCTCCTGCTTGCCGAACTGATTGCACGGAAAGCCCAGCACGACCAGGCCTTGATCCTTGTAGGTCTGCCACAGCTCTTCGAGGCCTTTGTACTGCGGGGTGAAACCGCATTTGCTGGCGGTGTTGACCACCAATACCGCTTTGCCGGCGAAATCGGCCAAGGTCTTTTGCTCGCCTTTGATAGTGGTGCACGGAATATTCAGCAGGTTGTCGCTCATGGCAGGGGGCTCCGCAGACTGTCGGGAAAGGCCAAACATAGCGAGCAATTAAATTGTGTGCAATTTAATATTTGAAATCGATCCGTGTAGGAGCTGCCGAAGGCTGCGATCTTTTGATCTTGATCTTGAAAAAAAAAATCAAAATCAAAAGATCGCAGCCTTCGGCAGCTCCTACGGGGCTCGCATTACTCGCGGGGTACCAGATCCAGGCACACCGAGTTGATGCAATAACGCAGACCGGTTGGCGGTGGGCCGTCGGGGAACACATGACCCAAGTGCGCATCGCAGCGGGCGCACTTCACTTCAGTGCGGATCATGCCGTGCGTGGTATCACGGATTTCGGTCATGGCGCTTTCGCCGATCGGCTCATAAAAGCTCGGCCAGCCACAGCCGGAATCGAATTTGGCTTTGGCGTCGAACAATGCTTCGTTGCAGCAGACGCAGTGGTAAACACCGTCGGTCTTGGTGTCGTTGTATTTGCCGGAGAACGGTCGCTCGGTCGCACTGAGGCGGCAAACCTCGTACTGCTGCGGATCGAGCATGGCCTTCCATTCTTCCAGGGTTTTTTCCAACTTTTCCATCATCACACCTCAGCAGCTGAAAAAGCCCGATCTGTACCTTTTCCACGGATCGGGTGGCACGTATGATTGCGCCTTGTTTTGACGCCAGTCTGGCAGCCACGTTACACGCACTCAAACGGATTTTTTGCAGCGTTGAGTGCCGGCCACCGATTGGCGTGCACATGCAGGATTCCCAGTACGGTAGTTCATACAGCGTCTGGATCGTTCATTTTCGGGATCACATCGCCATGCAGTTCAGCAAATCGAACAAGCTCGCCAACGTCTGCTACGACATTCGCGGCCCGGTGCTCAAGCACGCCAAACGACTGGAAGAGGAAGGCCAGCGCATCCTCAAGCTGAACATCGGCAACCCGGCGCCGTTTGGTTTCGAGGCGCCGGACGAAATTCTTCAGGATGTGATTCGCAACCTGCCGACCGCGCAAGGCTACAGCGACTCCAAAGGCCTGTTCAGCGCGCGCAAAGCGGTGATGCAGTACTACCAGCAGAAGAATGTCGAAGGTGTCGGCATCGAAGACATCTACCTGGGTAACGGCGTCTCCGAACTGATCGTGATGTCGTTGCAGGCGCTGCTCAACAACGGCGACGAAGTGCTGGTGCCGGCCCCCGACTATCCGCTGTGGACCGCCGCCGTCAGCCTCGCCGGTGGCAACGCCGTGCACTACCTGTGCGACGAAGGCGCCGACTGGTTCCCGGACCTGGCCGACATCAAGGCCAAGATCACCCCGAACACCAAAGCCATGGTGATCATCAACCCGAACAACCCGACCGGCGCGGTGTATTCGAAGGAAGTGTTGCTGGGCATGCTGGAAATCGCCCGTGCGCACAACCTGGTGGTGTTCTCTGACGAGATCTACGACAAGATCCTGTACGACGATGCCGTGCACATTTGCACCGCTTCGCTGGCGCCGGACCTGCTGTGCCTGACCTTCAACGGCCTGTCGAAGTCCTACCGCGTGGCCGGTTTCCGCTCCGGCTGGATCGCCAT
The DNA here is from genome assembly GCF_044743175.1 of Pseudomonas sp. NPDC087690. Taxonomy (NCBI): domain Bacteria; kingdom Pseudomonadati; phylum Pseudomonadota; class Gammaproteobacteria; order Pseudomonadales; family Pseudomonadaceae; genus Pseudomonas; species Pseudomonas sp. NPDC087690. Next base: position 81,177 of record NZ_JBIUVX010000007.1, on the reverse strand, counting down.
TTCCGGGCCGAAGCACAACGCCCAGAGCTACATCGAAGGCATCGACATGCTGGCCAACATGCGTTTGTGCGCCAACGTGCCGAGCCAGCATGCCATCCAGACCGCCCTCGGTGGCTATCAGAGCATCAACGATCTGGTGCTGCCGCAAGGGCGTCTGCTCGAGCAGCGCAACCGCACCTGGGAGCTGCTCAACGATATTCCGGGGGTGAGTTGCGTCAAGCCGATGGGCGCGCTCTACGCCTTCCCGCGGATTGACCCGAAAGTCTGCCCGATCCACAACGACGAGAAATTCGTCCTTGATCTGCTGCTCTCCGAGAAGCTACTGGTGGTACAGGGCACAGCGTTCAACTGGCCGTGGCCGGATCACTTCCGCGTCGTCACGCTGCCCCGCGTCGACGATCTGGAAATGGCCATCGGTCGTATCGGCAACTTCCTCAAGTCCTACCGCCAGTAACTGGCCAGCAGTGCGCAACGGCTCGAACGTTGCGCACTGTCTGATTCAGCAACACTTCTGCATCGCACCTCCGTGCACGCCTTCTACACTTGCGATTCGTACCGCTCACTTGCGTCTGACGTAATGGCGACGGGACGCGGCTGGTCGTCGCCCATGTCGGTATTGGCTGTGGGAAACGGACTGCACACCGAGGAATCCGCTGTAGGACACAGTTTGAAATAGTCACTCAGTTGAATAGCCCGGTGCGGCACCTTATATACCCCGCAGTACGCTACATCTTTAGCTTGAGGAGATTTCTACAACCATGATGCGCATCCTGCTGTTTTTGGCCACTAACCTGGCGGTCGTGCTGATAGCCAGCATCACCCTGAGCCTTTTCGGCTTCAACGGGTTCATGGCGGCCAACGGGGTTGATCTCGACCTTAGTCAGCTGCTGGTTTTCTGTGCGGTCTTTGGTTTCGCCGGCTCGCTGTTCTCGCTGTTCATCTCCAAGTGGATGGCAAAGATGAGCACCGGCACCCAGATCATCAGCCAGCCACGTACCCGTCATGAGCAATGGCTGCTGCAAACCGTCGAGCAATTGTCCCGCGAAGCAGGGATCAAGATGCCCGAGGTCGGCATTTTCCCGGCCTACGAGGCGAACGCGTTCGCTACTGGCTGGAACAAGAACGACGCGCTGGTCGCGGTCAGTCAGGGCCTGCTGGAGCGTTTTTCGCCCGATGAAGTGAAAGCCGTACTGGCCCACGAAATCGGTCACGTAGCCAATGGCGACATGGTGACGCTCGCGCTGATCCAGGGCGTGGTGAACACCTTCGTGATGTTCTTCGCGCGGATCATCGGCAACTTCGTCGACAAGGTGATCTTCAAGAACGAAGAAGGCCAGGGCATCGCCTACTACGTGGCGACCATCTTCGCCGAACTGGTGCTGGGTATTCTCGCCAGTGCGATCGTCATGTGGTTCTCGCGCAAGCGCGAATTCCGTGCCGACGAAGCCGGTGCACGTCTGGCCGGCACCAGCGCGATGATCGGTGCACTGCAGCGCCTGCGCGCCGAACAGGGTCTGCCGGTGCACATGCCGGACACCCTGAATGCCTTTGGCATCAACGGTGGCATCAAACAGGGTTTTGCCCGCATGTTCATGAGCCACCCGCCACTGGAAGAGCGTATCGACGCGCTGCGTCGTCGCGGTTGATCAGATTGGCGTAAAAACAAGAGGCCCGCAGTGATGCGGGCCTTTTTTTGCCTTGATTAATTGGCTGTTCTCACTGGCCTCATCGCGAGCAGGCTCACTCCTACAGGGTTCTGTGCCGGCCACACAACCTGCGATTCAGCACAAATCACTGTAGGAGTGAGCCTGCTCGCGATGAGGCCAGAAAATCCCACGCTATTTATCGGGAAGACACGCGGTATACCCGCTCCTCCAGCCGCGTCACACCCGCCTGCAGGAACTTCCCGCTCTCTCCCAGCACATCCTGCTCTTCCAGCGCCTGCACCTGCCAAGCACCACTCAGCAACCGCTTGACCTCATCATCCCCCACCGCAAACGGCGGCCCCGGCATCTGCGTCTGATCGTAATCCAGCGTAATCAACAGCCCTTGCACACCCAACGGCAGAATCCGCTGAAGGTGCGCCGCATAACGCTCACGCATCGGCGCTGGCAAGGCGATCAGCGCGGCGCGGTCGTACAACGCGGTGCAATCGGCCACATCGCTCGCCGTCAGCGCAAAGAAGTCACCGCACCAAAGCTCGATGGCGCCACCACGATAGGCCTTGAACGCGCCCTTCTGGCTGATCTGCGGCTGCACCTGATGCTCATTGAAAAAGCCCTCGATAGCCTTTTGCGACAGTTCAATCCCGAGCACCTGATGACCGCGCCCGGCCAGCCACGACAAATCCAGACTTTTCCCACACAAAGGCACGAGCACTCGCGCCGTTTCCGCTACTGCCCAGTGTCGCTGCAAATACGGATTCACCTCCGGCTGGTGAAAACCGATCTGCCCCGAATCCCACTTCTTGTGCCAAAACTCAGGCTGCATGCATCACTCCCAATAATTCGATAAAAAAGCGTTAAAACTTATATTAGATTTAGATCAATGATCTGACTGAAGATGAGGGCATCTTAACGCTCAGGAACCCATCATGTTTCCCAGCCTGTTTATTTCCCATGGTTCACCCATGCTGGCGCTGGAGCCCGGTGCCAGTGGCCCGGCGCTGGCGCGGCTGGCAGCCGAATTACCCAAACCCACAGCCATCGTGATCGTTTCTGCGCATTGGGAAAGCCATGAGTTGCTGGTCGGCAGCCATGCGCAACCAGAAACCTGGCACGACTTCGGCGGCTTCCCCCGCGCACTGTTTGAAGTGCAATACCCGGCACCGGGTGATCCGCAACTGGCTGCCAAAGTGGCTGATTTGCTGACAGCCAACAACCTGCCCGCACGCCTCGATCCGCAGCGTCCATACGATCACGGCGTCTGGGTACCTTTGTCACTGATGTATCCGCAGGCGGATATTCCAGTGGTGCAGGTTTCGCTACCAAGTCGCGCAGGCCCGGCGCTGCAAACCCGTGTCGGCCGGGCACTGGCGAGCCTGCGCGATCAAGGTATTTTGCTTATCGGCTCCGGCAGCATCACGCACAACCTGCGCGAACTGGATTGGCACGCCGGCCCGGAAAGTGTCGAGCCGTGGGCACGTGATTTCCGTGACTGGGTGATCGAGAAGTTGGCGGCCGCCGATGAGGCGGCGCTGCATGATTATCGCCAGCAGGCGCCGCATGCAGTGCGCAGCCACCCGAGTGATGAGCATTTGTTGCCGCTGTATTTCGCGCGAGGCGCGGGCGGTGAGTTCAGCGTGGCACATCAGGGCTTCACGATGGGCGCGCTGGGCATGGATATTTACCGCTTCGGTTAAAAGCAAAATCAAAAGATCGCAGCCTTCGGCAGCTCCTGCATTTGGAATGCGTTCCCCCTGTAGGAGCTGCCGAAGGCTGCGATCCTTTGATCTCGAAAAGCAGGCAAAAAAAATCCCCGAACCAGTCGGGGATTTTTCATGCTTGATCAATCAGCCCAGAGGCGGATCAATCTTCGCGATAGCGACGCAGCTTCAACTGCTTACCGGCAACGCGAGTGTCCTTCAGTTTGGTCAGGAGTTTGTCCAGACCATCTTCCGGCAGCTCAACGAGGCTGAAGCTGTCACGCACCTGGATGCGACCGATCGCTTCACGGGCCAGACCGCCTTCGTTAAGGATGGCGCCCAGCAGGTTTTTCGCAGCGATACCATCACGCGCACCCAGCGCGGTACGGCAACGAGCACGGCCTTCGCCCAAAGGCATTGGCGCGCGACGCTCGCGGTCACCACGATCAGGACGGTCGCCAGTGCGCTCAGGACGGTCGCCACGCGGTGCGTTGTTCGGCACCAGTGGACGTTCCTTCTCGATGGCAGCCAGGTTCAGCGCTTGACCGTTGGTGGCTTTGCGCAGCAGGGCTGCAGCCAGAGCACGCGGAGTGCAGCCGATGTCTGCAGTCAGACGATCGAGCAGCTCACCGTGAGTCGATTCGGCATCAGCGACCAGCGGCGACAGGCTGTTGGTCAGTTTCTTGATGCGCGCATCGAGAACGGCTTGAGCGTCCGGCAGGCGTACTTCGGCAACTTTCTGACCGGTTACACGCTCGATCACTTGCAGCATGCGGCGCTCACGTGGAGTCACCAGCAGCAGTGCACGACCTTCGCGACCGGCACGGCCAGTACGGCCGATACGGTGAACGTAGGACTCTGGATCGTACGGCATGTCAACGTTGAACACGTGAGTGATGCGCGGAACGTCCAGACCACGAGCAGCTACGTCGGTCGCAACAACGATGTCCAGACGGCCATCTTTCAGCGAGTCGATGACGCGCTCACGCTGGTTCTGGGCGATGTCGCCGTTCAGCGCCGCAGCTTTGTAGCCTTTGGCGTCGAGGGCACTGGCCAGATCCAGGGTCGCCTGCTTGGTACGTACGAACATGATCAGAGCGTCGAAATCTTCCACTTCCAGCAAGCTGAGAACGGCCGAAGTCTTCTGGTCAGCGTGAACCAACAGGTGAGCCTGTTCGATCGCGGTAACAGTCTGAGTCTTGGTCTGGATCTTCACGTGTTGCGGATCGCGCAGATGGCGTTCGGCAATGGCGCGGATCGACTGCGGCAGGGTAGCCGAGAACAAAACGGTCTGACGGGTCGCTGGCAGAGCCTTGAAGATGACTTCCAGGTCATCCATGAAGCCCAGTTTCAACATTTCGTCAGCTTCGTCGAGAACCAGGTGGTTAACGGTCGACAGAACTTTTTCGTCGCGACGAAGGTGGTCGCACAGACGACCCGGAGTGGCGACAACGATCTGTGCGCCATTACGGATTGCTTTCAGTTGTGGGCCCATCGGCGCGCCGCCGTAAACGGCCACAACGGTAACGCCCGGCATTTGCTTGGCGTAGGTTTCAAAAGCGGTTGCTACTTGCAGCGCCAACTCACGAGTTGGCGCCAGGATCAGGGCTTGCGGTTCGCGCTTGGCAGGATCGATGCGGTGCAGAATAGGCAGTGCGAACGCGGCGGTTTTACCGGTACCGGTTTGCGCCTGACCAATCATGTCCTGGCCGGCCATGATGATCGGGATCGATTGCTGCTGAATCGCCGAAGGCTCTTCGTAGCCGGTCGCTGCGACGGCTGCAAGAATATTCGGGTTAAGATTAAAAGCGGCGAATCCGCCGGTTTCCTGGGTCATGGGTCTGCCTCTAAGTGCATCCGCAAAGACCCATGCTCCAAAGCTGCGCATGCCGTGTTGAGACTCAAGAGTCGCCCTGGCAGCTTTGTCGGCGGGGATTTGCGAAAACGAATGAATGAAAAAAAAGAATCGTCCGGGAAGAGCCCGCAATGCGGACGTGCAGCCGAAGCTGACTTCGGGGAATTGCGCTACCTAAACGCGGCCCGGTTAAAGGCCGGCGCGCACTATACCGGATTTCGCCCGAAAAGGGAGCTTTTTTTATCGGCTGAATGCGTGTGTCACCGCTATGTAACGGGGTTTTGCGGATAATCGCGCTAAGGTCTATTTTTCAAAGGCCCGGCCCTGCGGGTGATGACGCTTAAACGATTCACTGCGCTGCGGCATACCGTCGCTGCCCCGCCCTTCCCGCCCGAGGATTTCGCCATGAATCAGCCCTGTGCCGGCCGCGTCAGCCGAGAACGCCGAGGTCACGTCCACCTGATTGGCCTGGATCGAGCGGCCAAACGCAATGCTTTCGATCTCGACCTGCTCAATGACCTGAGCCTGGCTTATGGCGAGTTCGAGGCCGACAGTGAGGCGCGGGTAGCGGTGGTGTTTGGCCACGGCGAGCACTTTACCGCCGGTCTGGATCTGGTCAACGCCAGCTCGGCTTTGGCCCAAGGCTGGCAGGTTCCGACCGGCGGTTGCGATCCGTGGGGTGTTTTCGTCGGACCTCGGGTGAGCAAACCTGTGATTGTCGCCGCGCAAGGGTACTGCCTGACCATCGGCATCGAGTTGATGCTGGCGGCAGATATCAATCTCTGTGCGAGCAATACCCGCTTCGCACAAATGGAAGTGCAGCGTGGGATTTTTCCTTTTGGTGGCGCTACTTTGCGTTTTCAGCAGATTGCCGGTTGGGGTAATGCCATGCGCTGGTTGCTGACCGGCGATGAATTTGATGCGCACGAAGCCTTGCACTTGGGACTGGTGCAGGAAGTGATGGCCAGTGAAGATCTGCTGCCGCGGGCGATTGAATTGGCCGAACGGATTGCCCGGCAGGCGCCGTTGGGGGTGCAGGCGACGTTGATGTCGGCGCGGCAGGCCCGATATGAAGGTGAGACGGCGGCGGCGCAAGGGTTGCCGGCACTGGTGAAGAAGTTGCTGGCGAGTGAGGATGCCAGGGAGGGAGTGCGGTCGTTGGTGGAGCGGCGACCCGGGATCTTCAAAGGGATCTGAAAATTTGGCGCCTGTCATGACGCCATCGCGAGCAGGGTCACTCCTACAAGGGAACGCATTTCAATGCAGGAGTGAGCCTGCTCGCGATAGGGCCAGCAAGGCCAACAGCCTCAGGTGGCCGGGCGAATACTGTTGATCAACGACTGCAACGAATACCCCAACCGCGGCGCCAGCGCCTCGGCCCGCGCAGTCAGTGCCTGCATGTCCAACATCTGATCAAGGTCCGCGGGCACAATCAGAATCACATTGCCCTCCTTCACCGGCAGCTCCCAGTAATGCCGGTGATACAGCCCGCGCAACAACGCCGCGCCCAGCGGCTTGCCGTCATCGGTGGCCCACTGGTTGATCACCAGCCAGCCGCCCGGATTCAGGCGTTTCTGGCAGTCACCGAGAAAACTCCAGGCCAGATGCCCGACACCCGGGCCGACATCGGTGTACAGGTCGACAAAAATCAGATCCGCAGGCTCTGCCGTCGGCAGCAGTTCAATGGCGTCACCGACGCGAATGTACAAACGCGGATCATCATCCAGGCCCAGGTATTCGATGGCCAGACGCGGCACGTCAGGGCGCAACTCGATGGCTTCGACATCTTCCAGCGGCAAAAACCTGAGGCAGGCCTGAGTCAGCGTTCCGGCACCGAGCCCGAGAAACAGCGCACTCTCCGGTTGCTCATGGCACAACGCGCCAATCAGCATCGCCCGGGTGTAGTCGTATTCCAGCCAGCTCGGATCAGCGGTGAACACACAGCTCTGCTCGATGGCATCGCCGAACTCGAGAAAGCGGTAATCGGCCACTTCCAGCACGCGAATCACGCCGAACTCATCCTGTACTTCGGCGAGCAGATGCTCGACGCGCTCCTCAGTCATTTCGTCTCCTGATGGTCACCGGGCGCGGTGACGCGATGGCACCGCTGTGGCGCCGTGGCAAAGCGGCGATTGTCGGTGATGGGGCGGGAGCAGGTCACGCACTAATTGCTGCTAACATGGCCTTCCGTGCGTAGAACCTTAGAGACCGTGATGAGCCAACCGTGGAGCCCTGACAGCTGGCGCGCCCTGCCGATCCAGCAGCAACCCCAATACCCCGACGCCGCGCACCTGCGCCAGGTCGAACAAACCCTGGCCAGCTATCCGCCGCTGGTGTTTGCCGGCGAGGCGCGCGAACTGCGCCGTCAGTTTGCCGAAGTCACCCAGGGTCGGGCCTTCCTGCTGCAGGGCGGCGATTGCGCGGAAAGCTTCGCTGAATTCTCCGCGGCAAAAATTCGCGACACGTTTAAAGTGTTGCTGCAAATGGCAATCGTCATGACCTTTGCCGCCGGTTGCCCGGTGGTCAAGGTCGGGCGCATGGCCGGTCAGTTCGCCAAGCCGCGCTCGGCCAACGAAGAGACCATCGACGGCGTGACGCTGCCGGCTTATCGCGGCGACATCGTCAACGGCATCGGTTTCGACGAAAAGAGCCGTGTACCCGATCCGGAACGCCTGCTGCAGTCCTACCACCAGTCCACCGCGACGCTGAACCTGTTGCGCGCGTTTGCTCAGGGCGGTTTTGCCGACCTGCATCAGGTGCACAAGTGGAACCTCGATTTCATCGCCAACTCGGCGCTGGCCGAGAAGTACAGCCACCTCGCCGACCGCATCGATGAAACCCTGGCGTTCATGCGTGCCTGCGGCATGGACAGCTCGCCGCAACTGCGCGAAACCAGTTTCTTCACCGCTCACGAAGCGTTGCTGTTGAACTACGAAGAAGCCTTCGTGCGTCGCGACAGCCTGACCAACGATTACTACGATTGCTCGGCGCACATGCTGTGGATCGGCGACCGTACTCGTCAACTCGATGGCGCGCACGTTGAATTTCTGCGTGGCGTGAACAACCCGATCGGCGTCAAGGTCGGCCCGAGCATGAACCCGGATGACCTGATCCGCCTGATCGACGTGCTCAACCCGGACAACGATCCGGGGCGCCTGAATTTGATCGCGCGGATGGGTGCGAACAAGGTCGGCGATCACCTGCCGGCGCTGATTCAAGCGGTACAGCGTGAAGGCAAGCAAGTGCTGTGGAGCTCCGACCCGATGCACGGCAACACCATCAAGGCCAGCAGCGGTTACAAGACCCGCGACTTTGCGCAGATCCTTGGTGAGGTGAAGCAGTTCTTCCAGGTGCACGAAGCGGAAGGCAGTTATGCCGGCGGGATTCACATCGAGATGACCGGGCAGAATGTCACCGAGTGCATTGGTGGCGCACGGCCGATTACTGAAGACGGCTTGTCGGATCGCTATCACACCCATTGTGATCCGCGGATGAATGCCGATCAGTCGCTGGAGTTGGCGTTTTTGATTGCTGAAACCCTCAAGCAGGTTCGCCGCTAGACCGCGTCGCGCAAACTTGTAGGAGCTGCCGAAGACTGCGATCTTTTGATCTTGTTTTTTATAAGATCAACATCAAAAGATCGCAGCCTTCGGCAGTTCCTACAGGGATCAGTCCAGTTCTGCCAATGCCACCCGCAACCGCGCCGCACTCTCGCGCTGACAATTCAATTGCAGCCGCGCAAGCCCCAGCCAATCTGCCATCTGCCGCAAATTCACGGCCAGCGCCAACATCCCTTCCTCATCCAGCCCCGGCTCTTCCTCGTGCACCGCATGCACCGCCAACTGCCCGGCCGCCCGTTCGGCACGCAAATCCACCCGCGCAGCAATCCGCTCGTTGTGCAAAAACGGCAACACGTAATAGCCGTAGACTCGCTTGTCCTGCGGCGTATAAATCTCCAGCCGATAGCGAAAGTCGAACAAGCGCTCAGTCCGGCTGCGTTCCCAGATCAACGAATCGAAGGGCGACAACAACGCACTGGCCGCCACTTTGCGCGGGACTTTTGGCTCCGGCAGGCAATAGGCGATTTGCCGCCAACCGGCGACTTCGCACATTTGCAACTGCCCTGCTTCGACCAGTTCTGCAAGACGCGGACGCGCATCCGCCGGGTTCAGGCGAAAGTAATCACGCAGGTCTTTCTCTGTACCAACGCCCGATGCCTGCGCTGCATGCAGCAACAAGCCACGCTGCGCTTCGGCCTCACCGGGCAATGTCTGTTGCAGAATCGATGGAGGAATCACCCGCTCCGGCAAATCATACAAACGCTCAAAACCGCGACGCCCCGCCACCGTGACTTCACCGACGGCGAACAACCACTCCAGCGCATGCTTTTCAACACTCCAGTCCCACCATGGCCCGGCCTTGTCTTCACGGGTTGAAAGGCTGCCGGCGCCCAACGCGCCCTGCTCTTCCACCGAATTCAAGACCCGACGAACCACGTCCTGCTGCTCACGACCGAATTTGGCCAATTGCTGGTAGATATCCTCGCCACGCCTGGCGCGCTGCATCCGCCAAGCCATCAACGGATACATCGACAGCGGCAACAACGACGCTTCATGCCCCCAGTATTCGAACAACGTGCGACGTCGCCCCGAACTCCAGGCAGCCTGGTCGAGCAAATCAGAAGAGTAGGCACCGAGACGGGAAAACAGCGGCAGGTAGTGCGAGCGCACCACGGCGTTGACGGAGTCGATTTGCAGCAGACCCAGCCGTTCGATCAGCCGGTTGACGTGAGCGGCTTTGACAGTCGGCGGCTGGCGCCCGTTGAACCCTTGGGCCGCCAGCGCCAGTCGTCGCGCCTGTTTGAGGGAAAAGGATACTGTTGCGGGCATGAGCATCTCCTTGTCTGCTCGCAACCTACCTCACTGGAAGTTGGTTTGTGTAGCGCTTTGCTCATCATTTATGCAGTGGGTCATTTATGCATCGGGTCATCCCAGAACGGCCGCACGGCTTCGTGTTCAACGTCGGCACGACTGACGCCGATGTCCTTCAACGCTTCATCACTCAGACTGGCGAGCAACTCGCGTTCACGGTGCAGTTCGTACCAGCGGCTAAACTTGTGCAGCAAATCGGAAACGATATGGCCGTGGCCGGAAAATTTTGCTTCGTCTACATACTCTCTTTGACCTTTCATCGTGTTGCCCTCCTTGTGGATGGATCAAGTCTCTGCCTGGCGCTAAGATCAATCCAACGAATGTTTCTGATGGCATGCATCACGGAGATTCATCAATTGTCGGCCTACCCCAGTATCGATACCGATGTCCTGCGCACCTTTGTCGCCATCGCTGATCAGGGCGGTTTCACCCGCGCTGGCGAAATGGTCAACCGCACGCAATCGGCGGTGAGCATGCAGATGAAGCGCCTGGAAGAAGACGTGTTGCAGCGTCAGTTGTTCGAGCGCGACGGACGCCAGGTGCGCCTGACCGCCGAAGGTCAGGTGTTGCTCGGTTACGCGCGGCGCATCCTCAAGCTGCACAGTGAAGTGTTCAACACCTTGCGCGAGCCGCACATGGTCGGCACCGTGCGCATCGGCACGCCGGATGATTACGTGATGCGTTTTCTGCCGGGGATCCTGTCGCGGTTTGCGCAGTTCTATCCGCTGATCCAGATCGAAGTGCATTGCGAGTCGACTAAACAATTGCTGCAGCGTACCGATCTCGACTTGTCGATCGTCACCCGCGAACCGGGTAACGAGATCGGCCAGTTGTTGCGCAAGGAGCGTTTTGTCTGGGCCGAGGCGCAGAATTTCAGCGCCCACGAACAAACACCGCTGCCGCTGGCGATGTTCAACAGTGATTGCTTCTGCCGCTTGTGGGCGTGCAATGCGCTGGATGCGATGGGCCGCGATTACCGCATCGCTTACAACAGCACCAGCCTATCGGCGCTGATGGCCGTGGTCAGCGCGGGTCTGGCGATCACCGCGCAACTGGAGAGTCTGATTACCCCGGACATGCGCATTCTCGGAGCCGAGGAAGAACTGCCGCTGTTGCCGGAAGCCAGCATCATGCTGATCCGCAACCTTAACAACCCTTCGCCGATCACCGAGTGCCTGGCCGAGCACATCGTCGAAGGCTTCAAACTTTAAACGCGAGCATCACCGCGCACAGCACCAGAAAACCGCAGAACAGCCCGCGCAGGTATTTTTCCGGCATGGCGTGGGCGACTTTCACCCCCCAACTGATGCTCGCCAGACCACCTAGGGCCAGCGGCAGGCCGATTATCCAGTCCACTTCCTGATGCACCGCGTAAGTCACCAAGGTCACGCCGGTACTTGGCAGCGCCAGCGCCAGCGACAAGCCTTGCGCGACCACCTGCGTGGTGCCGAACAGGCTGGTCAGCACGGGCGTCGCCACCACTGCCCCGCCGACACCGAACAGACCGCCCATGGTTCCTGATGCAGCCCCGAGAACACCCAGCCACGGCCATGAATAACGCATCTCTGACGTTGCTGCGGGTTGGCGACCGAACATCTTCAACAGGTTGTAAGCCGACAAAACGACAAGGAACGCGACAAAACCGACGCGCATGGTTTGCGCGTCAATGCCGACCGCCCAGATCGAACCGATCCAGGCAAAGCAGAACCCCATCACCGCCAGCGGCAGTGCGTGACGCAACTCGATGCGATTGCGCTGGTGATACCGCCACAGCGCCAGCATCACGTTAGGCACGACCATGACCAGCGCCGTGCCTTGGGCGATCTGTTGATCCAGGCCGAACCACACGCCCAGCAACGGAATGGCGATCAAGCCGCCGCCGATGCCGAAGATGCCACCCAGTGTGCCAAGCGCCGCGCCGAACAGCAGGTACAACAAAAACTCCATCACAGCCGAATTCCTCTCACGTCAGGCGAATCATCCTACGCAGTCGCGGCTGGCGTGGAAACGCATAGCAACGCACAATGGCTATGCCGATTTCGCACAGGCGTTCGCTGACCATGAATCCCAATCAATTGACCGAGCAACTTGGGCTATTTCTCGATGTATTGGAAAGTGGCAGTTTTTCCGCCGCTTCGCGTCGTCATCCGCTGACACCTTCGGCGGTCGCGCGGCGTATCGACAGCCTGGAAAGCGCGGTCGGCAGCCAGTTGTTCATTCGCAGCACTCACGCCGTACTCGCCACGCCGGCCGGTCTCGCGTTTGCCGAACGGGCCCGGCGGATCGTCGCCGAATTGCAACTGGCCCGAGCTGAAGCGGTGTCGCTAAGCAGTGCGCCAGAGGGCCTGATTCGCATCGATGCCCCGGCAGCCTTCGGGCGACGGCATCTGGCACCCGTAATCGCTGACTTTCTCGTTCTGTATCCGGGCCTGGACGTGCAATTGCACTTGATCGACAGCTTCGTTGATATGGCCGGTTCCAATCTTGGCAAAGTCGATCTGGTCCTGCGCGCAGGGCAAATGGCTGATACCCGATTGGTGGCCACACCATTGGCGAGCATGGTGCGTATTGCCTGCGCCAGCCCTGACTACCTCAAACGCCGTGGTGTGCCCGGCAGGCCGGCGCAACTGAGCGAGCATGACGGCCTCGACTGGGACGGCCTCGCACCGCCCTTCGCCTGGCGCTTTGAACAGGACGGCCAGATGCAACTGCACCGCCCGGGGCGAATCCGCATGAGCGCCAACAACGCCGAAGCATTGGTCTGTGGCGCCTTGGCCGGATTGGGCATTGCCCATCTACCGACCTGGCTGGCCAGTGAATACCTGTTACGCGGCGAATTGCTGCCTTTGTTTTGCGAAAGTGGGTTACCCAATCCGGAGTCCACCGGCATTTACGCGTTGCGCATGGAACAGCAGACGAATTCGCGTAGTCGCTTGTTGCTGGAGTATCTGAAAAGCCGCTTCAGCCCGGTGCCGCCCTGGGATCTGGCGCTACAGCGAGATTTGGGCCGCCACTGAGGCTGGAGAATTATCTAGCGCATTAAACATTCGGGCGCTAGATTCATGACCATCACCGATCAAGGCTTTGTTATGAAATCCGAGCGCAATACCCCCGACCTTTGCGAAGAACTGCTACTGGATAACCAGGCCTGCTTCGCCCTGCATTCCACTTCACTGATGATGACCAAGGTCTACAAGCCACTGCTGCAAGCGTTGAATCTGACCTATCCGCAGTACCTGGCAATGATGGTGTTGTGGGAAAAGGATGGTTTGACGGTCGGAGAGATCAGCACACGGTTGCTGACCGACCCCGGTTCGCTGACTCCACTGCTCAAACGCCTGGAAGGCGAAGGGTTACTCAGCCGCACGCGCAGTCGAGATGATGAGCGGGTGGTGATTGTCGAGTTGACCGAGCAAGGCCGCGCGCTGCGTGACAAGGCGCAGACCATTCCGCAATGCATCCTCGGCGCCAGCGGCTTCACCCTGGAACGCCTGCAGAAGCTGCAAGCGGAATTGCAGGCACTGCGCGGTCACTTGCAAGAAAGCCTGATCTGACTTCCACACAGTCCCTGTGGGAGCGAGCCTGCTCGCGAATGCGTAGTGTCAGTCGATATGAATGGTGACTGATACACCGCATTCGCGAGCAGGCTCGCTCCCACATTGATTTCATCGACAAGAAAATATTTTCACCACCTGATCTACCGCGCAATCCGCTCTAACTCGAGCCTTACAGCCACCCTCTCATACCCGCCGCTTCGTCGAAGTGCAGCTTTTTTCAAAATTTATCTTGCGCGCAAAATATTAGCGAGATACATTTATCTCGCACTTACTTAGCGCGCAAACAATTAGCGCACACAACCACACCCAATGAGGCTCACACCATGCAAACTCTCTACACCGCAATCGCAACCTCCACTGGCGGCCGTGATGGTCGTGCGATCTCCAGCGACAATATTCTCGACGTCAAACTTGCCACCCCGAAAGAGCTCGGCGGTGCCGGCGGCGCGGCGACCAACCCAGAGCAACTGTTCGCTGCCGGCTACTCGGCCTGCTTCATCGGCGCACTGAAATTCGTCGCCAGCCAGAGCAAACGCAAAATCCCTGACGATGCCTCGATCACCGCCCACGTCGGTATCGGCCAGATCCCCGGTGGCTTCGGTCTGGACATCGACCTGCACATCAGCCTGCCTGGCCTGGAACAAGCCGACGCACAAGCGCTGGTCGACGCTGCTCACCAGGTCTGCCCGTACTCCAACGCCACCCGCGGCAACGTCGATGTGCGTCTGCACGTCACCGTTTAACTGCTGATAGCCCAGGCCCGAACAGGAAATGAACATGCACACTTTCAGCAAAGTCTTGACCGGTACCCTTCTCGCCCTGTCCATCCACAGTGCATTTGCCGGTGATGTCGAACACAACACTCAGGCATTCCTCGATGTGCTGAATGCCGGCACCGGCAAACCGATGGAACAGCTGACGCCCAAAGATGCCCGCGCCGTGCTGGTCGGCGCGCAGTCCGGGGTCAAGTTGACGCTGCCCAAAGCGGACGTCAGCGAGAAAACCATCCAGGTCGATGGCCAACCGTTGAGCCTGACCATCGTCCGGCCGGCCGGGGTCAAGGGCGAGCTGCCAGTGTTCATGTTCTTCCATGGCGGCGGCTGGGTGCTGGGCGACTTCCCGACGCACGAGCGGCTGGTGCGGGATCTGGTGGTCGGTTCTGGAGCGGTGGCGGTGTTCGTCAATTACACGCCATCGCCGGAAGCGCATTACCCGGTGGCGATCAACCAGGCCTACGCCGCAACGAAGTGGGTCGCAGAGCACGGTAAAGAGATCAATGTCGACGGCAAGCGTCTGGCCGTGGCGGGCAACAGCGTCGGCGGCAACATGGCGGCCGTGGTTGCACTGATGGCCAAAGACAAGGGCACGCCGGCGATTAAATTCCAGGTGCTGCTATGGCCGGTGACGGATGCCAATTTCGATACCGGTTCCTACAACCAGTACGCCGAAGGACACTTCCTCACGCGCAACATGATGAAGTGGTTCTGGGACAACTACACCACCGACGCCAAACAGCGCAGCGAGATCTACGCCTCGCCACTGCGGGCCACCACCGCACAACTGAAGGGCCTGCCGCCCGCGCTGGTGCAGACCGCCGGCGCCGATGTCTTGCGTGATGAAGGCGAAGCCTACGCACGCAAACTGGACGAGGCCGGAGTGCCGGTGACGTCAGTGCGGTACAACGGCATGATTCACGATTACGGTTTGCTCAACGTGGTCAGTCAGGTGCCAGCAGTGCGTTCGGCGATGTTGCAGGCATCTGAAGAACTCAAGGAACACCTGAAGTAACCACAATCCCATTGTGGGAGCGAGCCTGCTCGCGAAAGCGGAGTGTCATCCGGTGATGTGCTGGCTGACAGAACGCATTCGCGAGCAGGCTCGCTCCCACAGGGAATAGGTGTGGAGCACAAAACCCAGGCACAAAAAAGCCCGACTCGATGGTCGGGCTTTTTCTTTCCGCGAAAAGCAGTGCTTATTTGGCACGGCCTTTGTAGGAACCGCCTTCGCGGGTGTCGATTTCGATCTTGTCACCGATTTCGATGAAGTCAGCAACCTGCAGCTCGGTACCGTTGGCCAGCTTGGCTGGCTTCATGACTTTGCCGGAAGTATCGCCGCGGGCCGAACCTTCGGTGTAGTCAACTACACGTACGATGGTGGTCGGCAGCTCTACGGAAACCAGACGCTCTTCGAAGAAGATCGCTTCGCAAACATCGGTCATGCCTTCTTCAACGAAAGGCAGAACAGCTTCGATGTCTTCAGCGTTCAGCTCGTACATGGTGTAGTCAGTGGTGTCCATGAACGTGTAGGTGTCGCCGCTGATGAAGGACAGGGTCGCTTCTTTGCGGTCGAGGATTACGTCGTCCAGTTTGTCGTCAGCGCTGTAAACGATCTCGGTCTTGTAACCGGTCAGCAGGTTTTTCAGCTTGGTCTTCATGATCGCGCTGTTACGGCCCGACTTGGTGAATTCAGCTTTCTGAACCAGCCAAGGATCGTTCTCGAGACGGATCACGGTACCGGGTTTCAGTTCTTTACCAGTTTTCATTGCGAATATCCGAATTTGGATGGGATTTACAAAAATCTAGGCCGCGTATCATATCCAATTTAGGTAAAACTGTACCAGCGCTGCGGCAAGATCGGCCTGCAAGCCTTGTTCCAGACACCATTTTTCGGCATTTTCCTGCAGTTCGGGCCAGTGTTTGCGGCTCGCCAGCCAGTGATCACCGATCGGCTGCCCGGCACTCCAGGCTCGCCAAAGACCGTTCATCGCCTCAGTAGCGGCCGGCGACAGACCTTTCGTGTACAGCGCAAGAAACGCGTCGAGTTTGTCCAGGTGGATGTCTTCGTCCTGCTGATAGATGTGCCAGAGCATCGGCCGCCCCGCCCATTGCGCGCGAACGAACGAATCCTCGCCGCGCACGGCGTTGAAATCGCAGCACCACAGCAGGTGATCATATTGATCCTGTCGGACGAACGGCAGGACCTGCACGGTCAATGACTGCCGCACATGGATCGCACCGACCGTCAGGGTTTCAACCCCGAGCCAGCGCGCAACATCGCCAAGAATTCGCCCTTCCGGCACCAGTAGATGGGTTGGCGTGGCGTCCGCTGCCAATACGTCCAGCCAACTGGCCAGCCCGGCATTCTCGTAGGCAAATAACGAAATCAGCTGCGCCTCAGGCGCGCGATCAATGCCCAGGCCCTGCAGGAATTGTCGCTGCGCCTCGGGATCCTGCTGAAACTGCTGACGCTGCTCAAGCAATCCACGCTCACGCAGCAAGCCGCCAGTACCGGGCTGGAAGCCGGGGAAAAAGAAGATTTTCTGCACCGATTTGTATTTCACCGATGGCAGACCATGACAGCCAAAGACCCAGTCCTCGGCGCTGAGGTAGTCGAGGTTCATCCACAACGGCGGCTTTTCGCGTTCGGCCATCGCGTCCATGTAATCACTGGGCAACTGACAGGCGAACGCGGCGATGACCACATCCGCCGCGTCAGTCTGTGCCCACTCACTCGGCCAAAGGCGCACCTCGACGCCCTGCTGCCATTGCTGCGCGGCGTTGACGTCAATGTCCGGGCAGATCCGTTCGAACGCACGCAGGTCATCGACCCACAGGCGCACCGCCAAAGAGTGCTCGGCGACCAATTGCCGGGCCAGACGCCAGGTCACGCCGATATCGCCATAGTTGTCGACTACGGTGCAAAAAATATCCCAGCGGGTGTTCACTTCCGGCATTCAAGACTCCCGTTGGCAAAAGCAGCGATTGTCCGCATAAATGACCTCGTGCAGAAGAGCCGACGAGTATTAATCTTCGTGCGACAATCGCCACTTGCCCGTAATCATCCGCCAGGAGGCAGCCATGCCCTATCGTCCCAATCCGCGCCGCCCATTGCCTGTACAGCTTAGCGCGCTGCATCTGACCGGCAGCATTGCCTTGGGCATGTGGCTGGGTTTTCTCGCCATCGCGCTGACCTGCTGGCTGCTGTCGCGTTTTCTGTTCAGCGAACAATTGGCACCGGTCGCGCAGGCGGTGCAGGAACTGGCCAAGCCACCGGCGGCCGTGCAGGTGCAGCCGGATATTCCAGCGCAGAGCCCATTGTTCGACCAGTACGAAGAAAACCTGCGCAAGAACGAACAGCAGGCTCGACTCGATCAAGCGCGCAGCAGCTCGCGAAATCAGTCCAACCCAAAATGCCAGTTCTGGTTGCAACAGGACCAGACCGCCCCGAGCGAAAAAAGCCGCGCCAACGTTTTGCAATTCTGCGATTGATCATGAACAAGCACATCGTCCACCAACTGATTCTCGACAAACTGCGCATCGACCTCGACGTTGCCGAACGCGCTGCGCAAACCGCTTACGAAACCGCGACCCACGAAGAAAACATCGCCGAAAACAAGTACGACACACTGGGGCTTGAGGCGTCGTATCTGGCGGCGGGTCAGGCGAAACGGGTTGAGGAAATTCGTCAGTCACTGGCGCTGTGTCAGAACCTGACGCTACGCGCCTACGATGAAAATCGCGGTATCGAAATCGGCGCCCTGCTTGGTCTGGAGGACGAAAAGGGTCGCGAACAATGGCTGTTTCTGGCGCCGGACGCGGCGGGTCTGAAAGTCGACGTGGTCGGTCAGCCGATTACCGTCATCACCCCGCGCTCGCCGCTGGGCAAAAGCCTGCTGGGCAAGTTCGAAGGCGATGAGGTGGAGATTCTGGTGGCGGGCACCCGGCAACAGTTCGCTGTCACCGAGGTGCTCTGAAACAACTGATCAGTGAACCGGCAGTTCGACGCCGTCGAACAGTTCTTCCAGCTCTTGCTTGTTGTGGCACTGAATCGCTTTGGCCATGACTTCGCGGGTCAGGTGCGGGGCGAACTTCTCGATGAAGTCGCACATGAAACCCCGCAGGAAGGTGCCGCGACGGAAACCGATCTTGGTGATGCTCGACTCGAACAGTTCGCTGGCATCCAGCACCACCAGATCGTTGTCGAGTTTGGTGTCGACCGCCATTTTAGCGACGATGCCCACACCCAGACCCAGACGCACATAGGTTTTGATCACGTCGGCGTCGGCGGCGGTGAACACCACTTTCGGCGTCAGGCCGCGATGGCTGAAAGCTTCGTCGAGTTTCGAACGGCCGGTGAAACCGAACACGTAAGTCACGATCGGGTATTCGGCCAGAGCTTCAAGGGTCAGCTTCGGCAGCTTGGTCAGCGGGTGGCCCTGCGGCACGACTACGCAACGGTTCCAGCGGTAGCACGGCATCATCACCAGATCGCCGAACAGCTCCAGCGCTTCGGTAGCGATGGCGAAATCGACGGTGCCGTCAGCGGCCATTTCGGCGATCTGCATCGGCGAACCCTGGTGCATGTGCAGCGCCACGTCCGGGTATTGCTTGATGAAATTGCTGATCACCGGCGGCAGGGCATAACGCGCCTGGGTGTGCGTGGTGGCGATCGACAGGGTGCCTTTTTTCTCGTTGGAGAATTCCTGGGCGATCTGCTTGATGCTTTCTACCTTGCGCAGGATCTCACCGGCTGTGGTGATGATGCGCTCGCCGGCCGGGGTGACGCGGGTCAGGTGCTTGCCACTGCGGGCAAAGACTTCAACGCCGAGTTCGTCTTCGAGCAGACGGATTTGTTTACTGATGCCCGGTTGCGAGGTGTAAAGGCTTTGGGCTGTAGCGGAAACGTTGAGGTCGTGGTGCGCCACTTCCCAGATGTAGCGCAATTGTTGAAGCTTCATATGAATCCCTCAAAGCAGGTATACGCCACGGGCATCAGCGACGGTATATAACTATATTAATGGTTTGAAGAATAAATCTAGAACTTTTTTATCATAGTGCCATTATTCCTGCCTCAGCGATCCTCCCGGCGCCGACGCTCCACCAGCGGCACCAGATAAACCGGCACCTTGGCCAATTGCAGGACCCGGGCCGCCGTGCGCCCCAATGGCGTTTCCGCACCCACCCCGTGGCTGTGACTTCCTACGATCAGCAAATCGACAGAGAGTTTCTGCACCTGGTCGAGAATCACCTGCGACGGATCGCCCTGCAGCACGCGCACTGCGCGAATGCGCTGCAGGTCTTGTTCGCCCTCTTCCCCCAGTTCTTCACGAAAGCTTTCCAGCACCCGCTGTTCGATATTGGCGATGACGGTTTTCAGACCCTGGCTGTGAAATTCGTTCAATGCCTGCTCGTCGAGATAGCTCTGCAACACCGACTCGGCAAACAGCCCCATCGGCTCTACCGCGTGCACCACGTATAAATCGGCATTGAATGTTCGCGCCAATGCCAAGGCATGCTGCATCACTAACGGTGCGTACAGACCGAGGTCAGTGGCATACAGCATCGAACGAATCATATGACCTCCTCGCGTGCCAACATGGCGGAGATTTGATTCAGCTTAGCAGTGCCTTGGCGAGTACGACGTGCGGCGCAACGTCTTGAACCACAGGGGTTTAGATCGACGGTTCGTTGCTGATGCCATGCGGCACGTGGCCAGTGGCAACGACTTCGCGAGCCAGCTCGCAATGGCCGGCCTGATCATCGAAGAAGACGTCGGCGGCGAACGCTTCGAGAAACGCCGATTTGGTCAGGCCACCGAGAAATAACGACTCGTCGAGACGAATGTCCCATTCGCGCAACGTGCGGATCACCCGTTCATGAGCCGGGGCCGAGCGCGCGGTGACCAGCGCCGTGCGGATCGGGCAATCGTCGTCGGGGAATTCGCGCTGCAACAGATTGAGCGCCGCCAGAAAGCCTTTGAAGGGGCCGCCACGCAAAGGCTCGCGGGCCGCTTCGCGCTCCTTGGCCTGGAACGCTTCGAGCCCGCCGGACTGATAGACGCGCTCCGACTCATCGGAAAAAATCACCGCGTCACCGTCGAAGGCGATGCGCAATTCATCACTCGCGGCACGGCTGGCACCACCGGACAAAATCGTTGCCGCCGCGAACCCGGCGTCCAGCGCCGCGCGCACATCTTCCGCATGGGTGGAAAGAAACAGGTCGCAACCAAACGCCTTCAAATAAGGATACGGACTGCGCCCGCCAACGAACGCCGCGCGGGAAATCGCCAGGCCGTAGTGGTGAATCGAGTTGAACACACGCAGCCCGGTGTCGGCGCTGTTGCGCGAGACCAGAATCACCTCGACCCGCGCCCGCCCGAGGCGACTGTTGAGGCTCAGGAGTTTTTCCACCAGCGGGAAGGCATCGCCGGGCGCAAGGATTTCGTCTTCGTGCTCGATCTGATATTGCCGGTAGGCTTCGACGCCGCTCGACAGATAGACCTTGTGGCTCTCGCTCAGGTCGAACAGCGCGCGCGACGAAATCGCCAGCACCAGTTTGTCATCGATGTTTTTGGCCATGCTTTCCCCCCAAGCAACCGGCTTAAACGTTGCGCCGGTCGATAAAACTTAAATTGCGATACAACGCTTCGATGCGCGGCAACTCACAGCCTGCCGCTTTCGCCGCTGCCAACGGCCGAGCGTAGATCGCTTCCAGCTCCAGCGGGCGTTTATGTAAAAAGTCGTGGTACATGCTCGGCCAGTAGTCGGGCATTTTCTCGGTCATCATGAACAGATAGTCGGCGTATCCCGGCGGCACCTCATGGCCACAGGCCTTGGCACCCTGCACCACTTCAGCCATCAACGCCTGAATCAACGCGCGACTGTCGGCATCGGCCATCAGCGGTGTGGTGCTGGCGCCGAGCAGAACCGAAAGCCCGTTATAAGGAATATTCCACACCAGTTTCTGCCAGCGCGCCTGTTGCAGATTGGGCATCGCCTGGGAATCGATCCCGGCAGCGCGGAACATCCCGGAACCCTCCTCGACAATCGCCATACAGGCGGCGTCATTGCTGGATGGACCACTGTGATAACCGACGTTCACCGCGCCCAAGGCTTGATGGATGACTTGCCCTGGCCCTTCGCGATGCACGCAGATCAGGCACAGGCCGCCCAGCAGATGCAGGGAATCGGGAAGCAATTCACGCAAGCTGTCTTCGACGTCGAGGCCGTTTTGCAGCACCAGCACTTTCGCATCGGGTTTGGCCGCTTGAATGATAGAAGGCGCGAGACCGGCATTGCTGGTGGTTTTCGCCCCGACCAACAGCCAGTCGCACTTGGGCATATCCTCGGCCGCCGAATAGGCCTGCACCGGATTCAATGTCAGCGGGCCATGCACCGCGCTGTTCACCTGCAAACCGCGTTCAGCCACCGCCGAAAACTCGCTGCGCAACAGAAAGTGCACATCGAAGCCGGCACGCGCCAGCATCACACCGTAGAAACCACCAATCGCGCCGGTGCCAATGATCCCCACTTTCGGTTTATCAAAGCCCGGTTTATTCACTGCCCCCATCATGGCAACTCCTCTGCAATTCGACCCAGTGCCTGCGCCAATGCCTCGTTGAGTGCATCGGCCGTCAGGCGTGTATGCAATGCCCCAAAGAATTCGCCGTCGCGCACGACAAACAGCGCCGGCAAATGAAAGACCTGATAACGCTCGACCAACCCGCCGTTGTCGCCGGCATCGATCCAGCACAACTGATCGATGGCCAGATCGAGTCCCGGCAACACCTCGCGGGCATAACGGCAACTGGCGCAGCCGACACTGGTGAAAATCACCAGCGAAACGCCGCTCATCGCCAATAGCCGTTGATCGGCGTCGAAATCGGTCAGTTCGGATTCGACCACTATACTGGGGGAAACAATGTCAAATGACCGACACAGGGAGTCTGTGCTCATGGGACGTTTCATACCTCATCCGGACGAGGTGCCGGTTGAATTAACCTTGCTCAAGCCTGAGTGTATTTCCAGGCAACAGCTGCACACTATCAGCCTCGGCGGCATCGCTTGCAATTACCACCGTGCCTGGCGCCATGGCACGGCGCTGCAAGTGCGTATGCCGACACTGAATGCCGACATCTGTTATCCGGGCTATGTCGCGTGGTGCCTGCGCCGCAAAAAAGGCTATCTGGTGGGCATCGCGTTTACCGATGAGCAGACGCTGTTCAGCGCGCGAATGGGTGAGCAGGTGTGTCAGATCGAGCGCTACTGCCGCATGCACGACACCCATGATGACCTGCAAGAAATTCAGGCGGTGGCCCTGCAATGGGTCGAGCAACACGCCGACGAGTTCTCCCACGACAGCGTGCGCAAGGCTTTTGCGCAGCCAGCGCTGGACTAAAGCACCTTTTGCCCATTGTCGAGCAGGCGCTTTACGCGCTAAGGTTCCGCTCCCCGACGCGCTTAAATCTGCTGTGCTCCGCCGCGCGGGGATCGCTGGCGGCCGGCACCCGTGACCTGACGAGTAAACGATGGCTGATTTACCGATCAACGACCTAAACGTCGCCTCTAACGAGACCCTGATCACTCCCGATCAGCTCAAGCGTGATATCCCTCTGAGCGACGCTGCCCTGCGCACCGTCACCAAGGGCCGCGAAGTCATTCGCAACATTCTTGATGGCACCGACCACCGTCTGTTCGTAGTGATCGGCCCGTGCTCGATCCACGACATCAAGGCTGCCCACGAATACGCCGATCGCCTCAAGGTGCTGGCGGAGGAAGTCTCCGACACCCTGTATCTGGTCATGCGCGTGTATTTCGAGAAGCCACGGACCACCGTTGGCTGGAAAGGCCTGATCAACGATCCGTACCTGGACGACTCGTTCAAGATCCAGGACGGTCTGCACATCGGTCGTCAGTTGCTGCTGGATCTGGCCGAAAAAGGCCTGCCAACCGCCACCGAAGCCCTCGACCCGATCTCCCCGCAGTATCTGCAGGACCTGATCAGCTGGTCGGCCATCGGCGCGCGTACCACCGAATCGCAGACCCACCGTGAAATGGCTTCCGGCCTGTCCTCGGCCGTCGGCTTCAAGAACGGCACCGACGGCGGCCTGACCGTGGCGATCAACGCCTTGCAGTCAGTGTCCAGCCCACACCGCTTCCTCGGTATCAACCAGGAAGGTGGCGTGTCGATCGTCACCACCAAAGGCAACGCCTACGGTCACGTGGTGTTGCGCGGTGGTAACGGCAAGCCGAACTACGATTCGGTCAGCGTTGCCCTGTGTGAGCAGGCGCTGAACAAGGCGAAGATCAAGCCGAACATCATGGTCGATTGCAGCCACGCCAACTCCAACAAGGACCCGGCCCTGCAACCGCTGGTGATGGAGAACGTCGCCAACCAGATCCTCGAAGGCAACCAGTCGATCATCGGCCTGATGGTCGAGAGTCATCTGAACTGGGGTTGCCAGGCAATTCCGAAAGACCTCGCCGACCTGCAATACGGCGTGTCGATCACCGATGCCTGCATCGACTGGTCTGCCACCGAGAACACCCTGCGCAGCATGCACGCCAAGCTCAAGGATGTTCTGCCGAAACGCCAGCGCAGCTGATACGCGTTCTACAGGCATAAAAAAACGCCGGGCATTGCCCGGCGTTTTTTTGTGTCTGCGGTTCAGATCTTGGCGGCGCGGCGCTGGTGACGCTCCATGTAGCGCTCGACGTAGGAGCACGACGGAATCACCGTGTAGCCCATTTCTTCGGCGTATTGCAGCGCGCTTTCGGTCAGCGCAGCAGCAATGCCACGGCCACGCAGGGCGTTGGGCACAAACGTGCGATAGATATCCAGGGTCTGTTTTCCCAGATCCATATAGGTCAGGTAGGCACGATGACCGTCCACATTGGTCTCGAACTGATGACCAGCCTGGTCATGGTGGATGGACAACGCCTCGCTCATCACTACTCCTCGCGGGTCTTGAATTCTGACCCCTACCTTACCGATGTTTTTCCGGCGAAGGAACAACTACGCCACCCCGTGCCTGATGGACACCGAGAAGAGCCACACCGATCTCGCGCAACCGAGCACCTGATAAATAGTAGGCATCATTGGCAAAAATGCTCAAGGTGCGCTCGTCATCAAGCCGGTTGACGGGGGTTGCTCCGATGGACGCAGGGGTGGCGTGGGAGAAGATCTTCCCGGGCCGCTCACCTGAACATTGCCGGATGTTGAGACTTAAGACGTGCAGCCTTTTTTAAAGTCACCTCAACATGGACAAAAGATAAGCGAAGCAGCACGCAAAATCGGAACAAAAGTATGGACGAATTCATTTAGACAGACTTTAGCCAAGACTGCAAAAACAGCACATGACAACGGGAACTTTTTCTCATTAGCTCGCTCTGCGCGGGACTTGTAGCTGGGTGTTTTTTAAACAACCAGGTTAAAAGTTGCTCGAAAAAGAATCAGCAACTACAATTTTTTTTGCTTCTTGCGCTACGTCAGTTTACTTACTACAAGTAATGGGTAGTATGTACGCCGGCTATTTCCTCAATCGTGAGGAGACAGCCACTTAATTTGAAAGTCCTTGAAGGGGAACACGATGAACAACGTTCTGAAATTCTCTGCTCTGGCTCTGGCCGCAGTTCTGGCTACCGGTTGCAGCAGCGCATCGAAAGAAACCGAAGCACGTCTGACCGCTACTGAAGACGCAGCTTACCGTAAAGCTGATGAAGCTCTGGCTGCTGCTCAAAAAGCACAACAGACTGCTGACGAAGCTAACGAGCGTGCTCTGCGCATGCTGGACAAAGCTAGCCGCAAGTAATAATCCCTCGGGATTGTTATCGAGCCGACCCGATTTATCGGGTCGGCTTTTTTATTGCCCATCGTTTTTGTTCAGGCAATAAAAAACCCGCCGACGCTTCACGCATCGACGGGTTCCGGGGTACGACTTACTGCTGCAGGTCGATCGGTGTATTGGCAACAATCGGTGCCGAAGTATTCGGCGTGCCGATTTCCGTTGGCAGGCCATCTTCGGCCGCGACCACATCACGCACCACGTCCCAGTTCACACGCAGGTTGCTGGTGACGTCTTCACGCTTGAGCATCGCGTTGATCACCGCTGTGTGTTTGTCGACCACCGAGGGGTTGCCCTTGTCGTCGATCGGCGTGTGCGCTTCCAGATAAACCTTACCGCCACTGCTGCCGAACTTGTACGCATCGTTGAGGATGCGCACCGAAGTCCCGACCGGGACCATGCCGGCCATTTCCAGCACGTTGTTATTGAACATGCGGAAGCAGCCGTGACTGGTACGCATGCCGATACCGAATTTCTTGTTCGAACCGTGGATCAGGTAGCCTGGCGTGCCAAGGGTGAACTTGAACGGCCCCAGTGGGTTGTCAGGGCCGGCCGGCACCACGTTCGGCAGCGGATCACCGTCAGCGGCGTGTTCAGCCTTGATCGACGCAGGAGGCGTCCAGGTCGGGTTTGGCGTCTTGGCGGTGATCGAGGTATGCGCAATCGGCGAACCCCAGCCCTCACGTCCGATACCCAGCGGGAACGTGTAAACCACGTTCTTGCCCTTCGGGAAATAGTAGAGGCGGTACTCGGCGAGGTTGATCACAATGCCTTCGCGCGGGCCCGGCGGCAGAATGAAACGGGTCGGCAAGACGATTTCTGTACCCGCGCCCGGCAACCAGGCATCGACGCCCGGGTTGGCCGCGACCATTTCCGAGTAACCCAGATCGTACTTCGTGCCCAGATCGGCAAAGGTGTCTTCGTACTTGGCTTTGATCACCTGCACCTGGCCGATGATGTCCTCACCAGGTGGTGGCAGGGGAAACTCCAATGCAGCAACGGGACCGGCCACACACAGGGCGGCAAGTGACAGGCAGCGGGTGACGGCAGGAAAGCGCGGCAACATCCGGAAAATCCTTCGCATGATCAACAAGGGTATAAGAGCGCGATTGTACACCGCGCTTTGAATATTGGGGGAGACAGCCCGATGGACCGCGTCAGGCCTTGAAGAGATCGCAGCCTGCGGCAGCTCCTACAGGTGTACGCCCTTCCTTGCAGGAGCTGCCGCAGGCTGCGATCTTTTGACCTTAAAGCTCGAAACGCAATTCCGGCCAGATCGGCGATGTGCCGCGCTTCTGCGATTCCAGAATCGCCCGGCACAGCGAGCACAGTCGCTGATCCTGAAACACCCGGCGATCCACGCTCGACCAGCGCGGTTGAGCTGGCAGCAGACTGCCGCACAGGGTGCGATCGGCCGAGCCACCGAGTTCGAGTTGCCGGGTCACCAGATGCACCCGCACTTCCTGGCAGGCGAACAGATCCAGCTGCTCGTCAGGCTCGATCAGTTGGTAGGCAAACAGGGACCAGGCAGAACGCGACATCGGGGGCTCCAAATAAGGGGGCGCCACATTAGCCGAAAGCCTGCCCTTAGAAAAGCCTCATAACAGCGGTTTTAGCGTCGGCCAGACATTTTCCAGCAACTTGCCCTGAGCCCCGGCTGCCGGGTGCAGACCATCGGCCTGCATCAAGTCCGGATGACCGCCGACGCCGTCGAGGAAAAACGGTACCAGCGGGATCTTTTTATCGTCCGCGAGTTTGCCGTAGACCTCGGCGAAAGCGTCGGTGTAGCGCTTGCCGTAATTGGGCGGCAACTGCATGCCGAGCAACAGCACCTTGGCACCGCTCTGGCGGGAGCTGTCGATCATCGAGGCAAGATTTTGTTGCAATTGAATTGGCGGCATTCCGCGCAGGCCATCGTTGCCGCCAAGTTCGAGGATCACCAGTTCCGGCTTATGCTCTGCAAGCAGCGCCGGCAGGCGCGCCTGGCCTCCGGCACTGGTGTCGCCGCTGATGGAGGCATTGACCACTTTATCGTCGAAACCCTCCTGTTTGAGCCGTTGCTCGAGCAACGACACCCACCCCAAACGGGTATCCAGTCCGAAACCGGCGCTGATACTATCGCCAACGATCAGGACAGTACCCGCCGCTGCGTTCTGGGCCATGCACATCAAGGCCAGGCCAGCACTCAAAAACCACACACGCATCGGATTCTCCATGGGCGCAAGCATTCTCACCGCGAAGAACCTCAGCAAAGTGGTTCCCAGCGCGGAAGGTGAACTGACTATCCTGCACGAACTCAGCCTGGAACTGAACAAGGGCGACAGCCTGGCCATCGTCGGCGCGTCCGGTTCCGGCAAATCCACCCTCCTCGGCTTGCTCGCCGGCCTCGACTTGCCGAGCAGTGGCGAAGTCATCCTCGCCGGCCAGGGCCTGAGCAATCTCGACGAAGACCAGCGCGCCCGCATCCGCGCCGAACACGTCGGTTTTGTCTTTCAGTCGTTCCAGTTGCTCGACAGTCTCAATGCGCTGGAAAACGTCATGCTGCCGCTGGAACTCGATGGCCGCAAAGACGCCCGTGAACGGGCGACCGAATTACTCCAGCGCGTTGGCCTCGGCCAGCGCCTGACACATTCGCCGCGCCAGCTCTCGGGTGGTGAACAGCAGCGCGTGGCGATAGCGCGCGCGTTTGCCGCCGAGCCTGACGTGCTGTTCGCTGACGAGCCGACCGGCAACCTCGACAGCCATACCGGTGAGCGCATCAGCGATTTGCTCTTCGAATTGAACAAGGAACGCGGCACCACCCTGGTGCTGGTGACCCACGACGAACGCCTGGCCCATCGCTGCCGGCGCCTGATCCGCCTTGAAGCCGGGCTGTTGGTCGCCCCTCTGGAGCCTTGATGGCACGTTTGCCGCTGTTGCGTCTGTTCAGTCTCGCCATACGCCAACTCATGCGCGATGCCCGCGCCGGTGAATTGCGCGTGTTGTTCTTCGCGTTGGTGGTGGCGGTGGCGGCGAGTACCGCCATCGGTTATTTCGGTGCTCGCCTCAACGGCGCCATGACCCTGCGCGCCACCGAGTTTCTCGGTGCCGATCTGGTGCTCGAAGGCAGTTCACCGGCGCGCGAGGAACAAATCAAGAGCGGCACCGAATTACGCCTCAAC
The DNA here is from genome assembly GCF_044743175.1 of Pseudomonas sp. NPDC087690. NCBI lineage: Bacteria > Pseudomonadati > Pseudomonadota > Gammaproteobacteria > Pseudomonadales > Pseudomonadaceae > Pseudomonas > Pseudomonas sp. NPDC087690. Next base: position 52,687 of record NZ_JBIUVX010000007.1, on the reverse strand, counting down.
CATGCGCAAGTGGTGGAGTTCTCCAGTGTTATCGCCACCGACAACGGCATTCAGCTGTCGAGCATCAAGGCCGTCGACCGCGCGTATCCTTTGCGTGGCGAACTGAAAAGTGCTCCAGCGCCCTTCGCAACCGAAGATATTGGCGGCGAACCGCAACCGGGCGAAGCCTGGGTCGAGGCGCGTCTGTTGACGGCGCTGGACCTGAAGATCGGCGACAGTATCGACGTTGGCATGAAGACGCTGAAGCTGACCCGCGTGCTGACCTACGAACCGGATCGCGCCGGCAACTTCTATAGCCTGACGCCTCGGGTCATGATCAACCTCGACGACCTCGCCGCAACCGGCGTCGTGCAACCCGGCAGCCGCGTAAGTTACCGCGAACTGTGGCGCGGCGAACCGCAGGCGCTGGAAACCTATCGGCAACTGATCAAACCGGGGCTTGCGGCCAACCAGCGGATTCAGGATGCCCGCGACGGCAACCGGCAGATTGGCGGTGCGCTGGGCAAAGCCGAGCGTTATCTGAACATGGCCAGTCTGGTCGCCGTGCTGCTGGCCGGCGTGGCCGTGGCGTTGTCAGCGAACCGTTTCGCCAGCCGGCGTTTCGATGCCAGTGCCTTGTTGCGCTGCCTCGGGTTGTCACGCCGGGAAACCATGCTGCTGTTCAGTATTCAACTGACGGTGCTCGGCCTGTTCGCCGCCCTCAGCGGCGCGTTGCTTGGCTGGCTGGCGCAATTGGGCCTGTTCGCCCTGCTGCATGATCTGCTGCCAAGTGACGTTCCTCCGGGCGGCCTGTTTCCGGCTATCGCCGGTATTGGCACCGGACTGGTGGCATTGGCCGGTTTCGCCTTGCCGCCGCTGGCTGCGCTGGGCCGCGTGCCGCCGTTGCGTGTGCTGCGCCGGGACATGTTGCCCATCCCGTCGAGTACCTGGATGGTTTACGGCGCAGCTTTGGGTGCGCTTGGCCTGATCATGTGGCGCCTGAGCCTGGATCTACTGCTGACCTTTGCCCTGCTCGGTGGTGGCGTGGTGGCTGCGTTGGTCTTGGGCGGATTGCTGTTGTTGTTGCTGCAAAGCCTGCGGCGGATGCTCGCCCGCGCTTCTCTGCCGTGGCGCCTGGGCTTGGGCCAGTTGCTACGCCATCCCTTGGCAGCGGCCGGTCAGTCGTTGGCATTCGGTTTGATTCTGCTGTCGATGGCCCTGATCGCTTTGCTGCGCGGTGAACTGCTCGACACCTGGCAAAACCAGTTGCCGAAAAATGCACCGAACTACTTCGCCCTGAACATCCTGCCGGCAGACAAACAGGCCTTTGCCGATCATCTGGTCAATGTCTCTGCGCAAGCGGCGCCGCTCTATCCGGTCGTGCCCGGGCGGCTGATCAGCATCAATGGCGATCCGGTGCAGCAAATCGTCAGCAAGGACTCGGCCGGAGACCGGGCGATTCAACGTGACCTGAGCCTGACCTGGGCGGCGGACTTGCCGGCGGGCAACAAGCTCACCGCAGGTGAATGGTGGAAGGATCAACCGACCGACGATGTTCCCGGTGTCTCGGTGGAAGGTAAGGTCGCCGAAAGCCTCAAGCTCAAACTCGGCGATCACATGGTGTTCAGCGTCGGTGGGGTCAATCGCGAAGCGAAGGTCAGCAGCCTGCGCGAGATCAACTGGGACAACTTCCAGCCGAACTTCTTCATGATCTTCCAGCCAGGCACATTGAAGGATCTGCCGGCGACCTACCTGACCAGTTTCTATCTGGCACCGGGTCATGATCAGCAGATCGTCGAGCTGTCGCGAACCTTCCCGGCCGTCACCATCCTGCAGGTCGAAGCATTGCTGGAACAACTGCGCAGCATCCTCGCTCAGGTCACCCTGGCCGTGGAATATGTTTTGTTGTTCGTGTTGGCGGCGGGAATGGCCGTGCTGTTCTCAGGCTTGCAAGCGACGCTGGATGAACGCATTCGCCAGGGTGCCTTGCTGCGTGCACTGGGCGCGGAACGACAGTTGCTGATCAAGGCAAGGCGCATCGAGTTCGGCCTGCTCGGCGCGGTCAGCGGTCTGCTCGCGGCAATCGGTTCGGAAGTGGTGAGTCTGGTGCTGTATCGCTACGCCTTCGACCTGCCGTGGCATCCGCATCCGTGGTTGCTGGTGCTGCCTTTGATTGGCGCAGTGCTGATTGGCGGTGCCGGCGTGTTCGGCACACGTCGGGCGCTGAATGCGAGCCCACTGACAGTGTTGCGCGAGGGTTGATAGACTCAACCGCTCTTAACCACAAGAAGTAGCCATGAGCCGTTATCGCCCTCCTCGCACCGCCGGCACCGCGCTGATCACCCCTGAAGGTGAAGCGCGGATGCGTGCCGAATTTCATGAGCTGTGGCATGTGCGCCGTCCGCAGGTGACGCAATCGGTCAGCGAAGCGGCGGCTCAGGGTGACCGCTCGGAAAACGCCGAGTACACCTACGGCAAGAAGATGCTGCGCGAGATCGACAGTCGCGTGCGCTTTCTCACCAAACGCCTGGAAGCACTCAAGGTCGTCAGCGAAAAGCCCAGCGATCCGAACAAGGTCTACTTTGGCGCCTGGGTAACCATCGAAGACGAAGACGGCAAGCAATCGCGCTACCGCATCGTCGGCCCGGATGAACTGGATCTGAAACTGGGCCTGATCAGCATCGACTCGCCACTGGCCCGTGCCTTGATCGGCAAGGCGCTGGACGCCGAAGTTCGAGTGCAGACGCCGACTGGCGAGCAATTCGTTTACATCGTCGCTATCGACTATCCGTAAAGCGTATCAGCGACGAGTGATCAGACCCTGCCGCGCAACGCGGACCAGTTGTTTGATCATCTCTGGCGCATCTTCGGAAGCCGGGGCCTGAATCACTGCCAGATCAAAACTGTCAGTGGCGAAACGCGCCAGCGACTCGCCGTCTTCAACGAACTGGATCAGGAACGCGGCAGGACCGCCGCTGCGACGTGGCCAGCCATCGAGATAACGCAACAGCGTCGGCTGATGTTTGCCGCCAAGAAGAATTTTCGGGTTGCGCTGGGTGATATGTGCCGTGATCGGCGCGGGACGTGCTGGAGGGCGTAGTGCATTCATCGTGTCGTGTCTCTGCCTCAAAAGTCTGCATGGCAGGTGAGAGGCAACACCGAACCAGCGCTTTAGCGGTATTTCGAAGCCCTGTTCCGGCTTCTGACGGCAACTGTTCAAGTCACCTGGCGCCCCGCAAGTAGCTGTTTAAATCGGCGCATGGGCAACATCCTAGAGAACGTGACCGATGAGTGTCAAGAATCAGCCGCAACAAAAAAGGCCCGCACAATGCGGGCCTTTTCCTTGAGCCAGAGCCTTCAACCGGCGATGGCGCGATCCACCGAAAGCTTGCCGGCGCCTTCGATCAGTACCGCGAGGCTGCCACCCAGCAGGGCCAGAGCGAACTCATAACCGTTGTTGGCCATGAACAAACCGTTGCTGATGTGTACGGTGAAGATCGCCACCAGCGACAGGAAGGTCAGGCCCAACGCCGCAGGACGCACCAGCAAGCCGATGATCAAGGCCAGGCCGGCGAAGAACTCGGTACCGCCGGCCAGCGTGGCCATCACGTAACCCGGGTGCAGGCCGATGCTGTCCATGTACTGCGCCGTGCCTGCCAGACCATAACCACCGAACAGACCGAAGAGTTTTTGCGAGCCGTGAGCTGCGAAGATCACGCCGACAGCGATGCGCAGGATGGTCAGACCGTAGCCGGCGCGGGTGAACAGGACTTTGTTGATCAGAGAGTTCATGGGGCATTCCTTGTTTTGCGAAAAGTGTTGTGTGTTGGTTGGCCGCTATATTAATCAGTAAATCTCATGTTAAAAGCGCAAATATTCCGCCATAACAATCAAATTATTAGATCATTTACGTGAGACGACTTTCTGCGCCCCGGGCTCCAACGACTCCCGCTCCCGGTCGAACGCCAAGTAGTACTTGTTCACGCTATTAACATAGCTGACCGGCCCCATTCCCACCTGCTCCATGGCGATTCGCTCGACCTGAAAGAACCACTGATTGGGATTCAGCCCCCGGCGTCGGGCCTCAGCGCGCATACCCTGCACGCGCTCGGGGCCGATGTTGTAGGCCGCCAGAGTGAAGGCCATGCGTTCGCGCTCATTGAGCTTGGGGCTGTTGAAGAATTTGCGGCGGATCATCGCCAGATATTTGGCCCCAGCCTGCACATTCGCATCGAGGTTCTGAATGTTGTTCACGCCGACTCGCTGAGCGGCGGAAGGCGTGATCTGCATCAGCCCGGTCGGGCCACTGCCGCTGCGGGCATTGGGTTGCAGGCGTGATTCCTTGAACGCCAGTGCGGCCAGATTGAGCCAGTCCATGTTCTGCGCCTGGGCGTGCTTTTGCAGGGTCGGACGCAGTTTTTCCAGGCGCTGGCGATCAGCCTTGGCCAATGGATAGTGGACTTGATAGAGACGGCGGTAGATGCGCAGAAACGCTACGTCCTCGTTGGAGGGCTTCTTGTAACCACCGAGAAAGCGATCAATGCTCGCCCGCAACATCGCAGCATCACGACGTACGAACCAGTACTCCTCGCCCGGCTCACTGATCATCACTTGCCGGTCGAAACGCAACTTCGGCAAAATCTTGCCCCAGCGTTCGGCGATCGGTTGCTCGACAATCGTCAGATGAAAAATTCCGCCCTGAACCATCTCCAGCACGTCTTCGACGGCCAGTGTCGGATCAACCCATTCAATCTTGATCGGCGCCAGTTTGTGCAACGCCAGTTTCTGATTGAGCTGACTGACCGCCTCCCCCGCCGCACTGCCGGTGGGCAACGCCAAGGTTTTGCCGGAGAGCTGCTCGACTTTGGTGTAGCGCCGCTCGCCCTTGATCCCCACCAGCACCAGCGGCACGTTGCTGGAGATCGGCTCGCTACTGGCGACCGCATAGCCTGGCTGCAAATCGAGCAATTCACCCGGCGCGACCAGATCACCTTCACCACGCTGCAACGCGCCGAGCAGTTGATCCTTGGCTTTGGGAATGATCTTGAGGGTGATTTCCTGGCCATCACGGGCGTGGCCATTGAGGTATTGCTCGAAGGCGCGCAGGCGATGGTATTCGACGCCGATGGCCTGGCCCTGGACTTCGCCGGAGCTGTTGCGGCTCTGGTTGACCAATACGCGCAACACTCGACTGCTGCGAATCTCGGACAAGTCGCGCACTTTGGCGGCCGGCACGGCTTGCAGCGGCCCGGGCAGGCGCGCGACCGCCGTGATCGGCAGTAGCAACGAGGCACACAACAGCAGCAAAACCGAGGGACGAACCATCCACTCTCCGGAAAGAATACGGGGCAATTTCACCGCTGAACGGTCGAAATCACCGACGGAAACAGAGCGCCTTGAGCGCTGGCAAAGTGCAAGAGACTGGCACAGTGATGGCATCTTTGCCAAACCGGGCTGCCTCGCGGCCTCAAGAGACAGCTATAACTCGTTGTAGTTCTTGGCTTTTCTTATGAATCTACAGCTCTGGTATGCTTTCCGGCCTTCGGCCCGAGGTAGCAACCATGCAACTCATCGATATCGGCGTCAACCTGACCAACCCAAGTTTCGCCGACAAAAACCAGGCCGTGCTCGACCGCGCCTATGCCGCCGGGGTCTGCCAACTGGTGCTGACCGGCACCAGCGTCGAGGGCAGCGAGCAGGCACTGGAGCTGTGCCAGCAACTCGATGAGGGTGGCCAGCGACTGTTCGCTACCGCCGGTATTCATCCACATTCGGCCAGTGACTGGAACGCAGACAGCGCGCGACGTCTGCGCAGTTTGTTGTCGGAAACCAACGTTGTCGCCGTGGGTGAATGCGGACTGGATTTCAACCGCGATTTCTCGCCGCGCCCGCAGCAGGAGAAAGTCCTCGAAGAACACTTGGCCATGGCCGTTGAATTGCAGTTGCCGGTGTTCCTGCACGAACGCGATGCCAGCCAGCGTTTGCTGGAAATCCTCAAAGACTTCCGCGATCAACTGCCCGCCGCTGTCGTGCACTGCTTCACCGGCGAGCAAAAAGCTTTGTTCAGCTATCTCGATCTGGACCTGCACATCGGCATTACCGGCTGGATCTGCGACGAGCGCCGTGGCACGCATCTGCATCCGCTGGTGAAAGAGATCAAACGCGGACGCTTGATGCTGGAAAGTGACGCGCCGTACTTGCTGCCACGCACCTTGCGACCGAAACCGAAGAACGGCCGCAATGAGCCGGCGTATCTGACTGAAGTCCTGCGCGAAGTGGCGTTGCATCGTGGCGAAACCGAGGAAGATCTGGCGGCACACACCACCGCGTGTGCCCGTGCGTTCTACAACCTCCCGGCATTGGCGTAAGCCGCAAAAGATCGCAGCCTTCGGCAGCTCCTACAGGGCGTACGCCATCCCAATGTAGGAGCTGCCGAAGGCTGCGATCTTTTGATCTCTTGACCCACATCAAATCGAGTCCTCTGCATAGCGGCACAATAATGGCACCTTGCCAAAACTGTTTCCGCTATCAGAGAAGACCTCCATGGGTGCCTGGCTTAGCAATATCTCGCTGAAATACAAATTCTGGGCGGTCAATGCAGTCGCCTTCGTCACCACCCTGCTGCTGGTGTTGTACGCCGTGCAACTCGAACAACAGGCGCGCAGTCACGCGTCACGTGCCTCGGCACAAGCCCAGGCGCAATTGCTCAAGGCCTGGCCAGCCAGCCTGGCCCTGCCCAAAGCTGATCAGGTGCTGACCTTCAAACGTGGGGAAGCGCCGCGCCTCAATGATCAACCGCTGCTGGAGATCACTGACAACAACGGCTGGATCGACATCAATCACATGCCGCTGTTTGGCGATAACCTGCTGATGGGTGCCGAAGTGTTCAGCCGCACCGATGGCCAACAGGTCGCAGTAATTGCTCATGGCCCGAGCCTGAGCCAAGTGTTCAGCGAGCGTTTCGCCAACTACGCGGTGGCGGTGTTCATCCTGATGCTGGCGATGCTCGGCGCTTCACAACTGCTGATCCGTTTCCTGCTCAGCCAGCTCAACACCTTGAAAGACGTCATGCTCCACGTCGAAAAAAGCGGCGATCTTTCAGCCCGAGTGCCGCTGGCCGGTAAAGACGAAGTCGGACAGATGGCCAATGCGTTCAACGCGATGCAGGCTGGTTACCAGCGCGTCGTGACCACCGTTGCCAACACCGCGCGGCAACTGGACATCGGCGCAGCGCGGCTGGCGTTGAGCATGAACGAAGTGCGCCACGGCATGCTCGGCCAGCAGAGCGAAACCGATCAGGCCGCCACTGCGATCAACGAAATGACCGCCACGGTTTATCACATCGCCCAGCACGCCGGCGCCACCCGTGATCTTTCGCAGACTGCTGATGGCCTCGCCGGCAGCGGTCAGCAAGTGGTGGCCCGGGTGCAGCATTCGATTGCCGGTTTGTCCAACGGCGTACAACAGACAGCCGAAATGATCCAGCGCCTGGCCGAAGACAGTCAGAAGATCAACGGCGTGGTCAGCGTGATTCACAGTATCGCCGAGCAGACCAACCTGCTGGCGTTGAACGCCGCCATTGAAGCAGCCCGCGCCGGTGAGATGGGCCGAGGTTTTGCGGTAGTGGCCGATGAGGTGCGTAACCTCGCCAAACGCGTGCAAACCTCCACCGACGAGATCACCACCATGGTGTCGGCCTTGCAGGCGGGCACTCGCGATGCGGTGGATTTCATGCAGGAGAGTTCGTACAAGGCCGACGATTGCGTGCAGCAAGCGCAAGAGGCCGGCGCGGCGCTGGCGGAAATCACGGGAGCGGTGGCGCAGATGCGTGAAAGCAATACGCAGATTGCCGTCGCGGCGGAGCAGCAAAGTCAGGTTGCCGAAGAGATGAACCGGGCGGTGGTGAGTATTCGTGATGTGACCGAGAACACCGTGCAGCAGACCGTGGATTCGGCGACGACCAGTAATGAGTTGGCGACGTTGGCCGGGGAGTTGAGCAAGGCCATAGGTCAGTTGAAGCTTTGAAGATCAAAAGATCGCAGCCTTCGGCAGCTCCTGCAGGTGTACGCATTTCAATGTAGGAGCTGCCGAAGGCTGCGATCTTTTTTGTCCATCATTACTATGATGCCAATAGCCAACCTTGATTCGCCGCCCTCCGCGCCCGGGCCTATTCTTCAACCATGAGTTCAACATGGATCGAGGAGTAGAAAACATGGGCAAACGTCACCCCAACCTTCCCGCGTGGCAATGGCGCGCGTACCCGGGCAATCATCAGCACCCGACCAATCTGGTGTTGCACCTGATCGCCGTACCGCTGTTCATCGTCGCGTTTCTGCTGATTGTGTCCGGGGTGTTCAGCCTGAGTCTGGCCAGCGTCGCCATCGGCGTGATCGGTATCGTCGCGGCGCTGGGTTTGCAGCGTCACGGCCACAGCCTGGAGGCGCAAGCCTCCGAGCCGTTCAGTGATCGAAAAGATGCGGTGTCGCGGTTACTGGTCGAGCAGTTTCTGACTTTTCCGCGCTTCTTTCTCAGTGGCGGCTGGTGGCGCGCCTGGCGTGAGCGCCACCGTCGGCATTGAGTCAGGCGAAGATCGTGACGGTCTGGCGACTCATCGCAATCAACTCGCCTTCTGAGCTCCACAGCTTGGCGGCCACATGGCCGTAGCCGTCAGCGGCGTACTCGATGTCGGCTAGATATTGGCACCAGTCCAGTGTGCTCAAGTCACGTAGCGGCTGAACGAATTCGATGGTCCAGGTCAACGTGCTGCCCGGTGCAGGCCTCTTCAGATACGGCAACAGCGCGGGTGGCCACGCATCCACCAAGGCCAGCAGATGCGCCTCTTTGACCGGCTCTTCTTTGACATCCCCACGCAAGCGCACCCAGCCTCCCATCAAACGCGATTGATTGCCGGTGAACGGCATGCCGCCGACGCTCCAACGCATCGCCAGATGACGCATGAATTCCGGGGTCACGCCTTTGATGTAAGGCAGCTCCTGGCATTCGTCCCAGTGTTTCATTGACGGCGCCGGATACGCTTCGACGGCAACCTCCGATGGCCGCGAAGCGCCAAAACTGCCTTGGACGATGGTCACCACCTGGCCATTCTGCATCGCCCGGCCCATGACCTGGCTGACCGCTTTGCCTTCGCGCAGCACGTCCACTTCGAAACGCACCGGGACTTCGGGTTCGACAGGGCCGACAAAGGTGATCGCCAGCGAACGCACCGGGCGATCCGCCGGCACTTGCGCACGCATGGCTTCGTATTGCAGCGCCGCCACCAGGCCACCGAAACTGGCGCGACCCTGGCCCCATTCGGCAGGGATGGTCAGTTCCGGTTGGCGGCGGACAGCATTGAGCAGATCGCTAAAGCGCATGGCAACCTCAGAAAACGAGAAAGGAATGCAGGGATCTTAACCAGAGCTGCACCGCGCCGCAGCGTCTATTCCGGTCAAATGGGCTGACAGAAAGGCCTTCATTAAATATCAGCCACATTGGAGATCCCCTGTAGGAGTGAGCCTGCTCGCGATAGCGGCCTGACACTCAACAAATGTCAGGCCGCTATCGCGAGCAGGCTCATTCCTACAGGGGATTGTGGTGATTTCAGGATTTGAAACAGGCTGAACTGAGTTTTTCGAGCACACGATCAGCCTTGATTTCAGCCTGGATCATGGTCGCCTGCCAGGTTGCAACGCAGGGCTGAAGGTCTGCTTCCAGCTCGGCTTTCGCCAGCCATTGCCAGCAATCATGCCAGTCGCCCAGCGCGCCTTGCGCAGACTTCAGTCGCTTGAGTGCCGCTTGCGGCAAGCGATCCAGTTCGGGATAAGCTTCGATGCCGTAGCGCACGCGTTTGATCAGCAAACGCAGACGATGACGGTCGTGAGCGGGATCATGCAACGCCTCATCAAGTTTCTGCCATTGCTTGCCGAGGCGTTTTTCGATGCGTTTGCCCAAGCCCTTGAGCAAACCCTGACGCTGAGAGGCGCGCAGGAATCGCGGGAAAGCGTCGAGAATCATCAGCAGCGAAGCCACCTCGGCACTCGCCGCCAGCGCCGGATAAGCCTCCGCCATCTGCGCCATGCGCCGTTGCGCAGCTTGCGGCTGATCATGCTTGAGCAGATACGCCGCCAACACCTCGCGATCACGCCAGGGTGTGGTCAACTGGCCAACAGCAGACGCCGCGTCTTCGAGTTGCTCGACACCCGGCAAACCGCGCAATGGCCGCAGCAGACTGCGCAAACGCCGCACCGTAGTGCGCAGATCATGCAGCGCCTCGGGATCGGTGCGCGCGCTCAACCGCGCCTGACAAGCCAGCAAGCGCACCTCAAGGCTCAGGACATGAGCCACCAAGCGGTCAACCAACGCAGACATCTCTTGCTCCCGTTTCAAATGGCCTCGGGGATGAGTCTGGCGCTTTGCCAACCCTGCATCCTTGCTTCACGTCAGCAGCTTAGCGCCCGGCGCGGGATTCGCGAATGTAGAAGCGCGCCTTCTCGGCTTTCTTGCTGCAACCTTCAAAGCCCTCGAATTGCTGCTGGGTCTTGGCCGCGGTCAGCAGCGACAGCGCCTTGGAATAACTGACGGTGCCGGCAAAACCTTCGGCCTTGGCCAGATCCAATTCATGCCAAGCGGCGTCGAGCTGGCTGCCACAGCTGTCGCGGTAAGCGGTTTTACCGGCGCAACCGGCCAATGCCAGAGCCATCAACGGCACACAGATCCAGGCTTTCATCACTCACACCTCAAAATAGGTCAACAGTCGTGCAGGTAAGACGGTAAGGCTGCGAAAAAGTGCCTTGCCGGCGGGTGAAACCGCGCAACTGAGAAGGATAGCGCTGAAGGGTCATGCAATATCGAAAAAACGACGTCACCGGCGCACTCAACGACCATGGCGATTGAGCCCGCCCAGCGATGGGTGCATTGTGGAACCTTGTCGGGGAGGAAGCTGGATGAAAAAGCGTGTCGCATTGGTGCTGGGCTCCGGTGGCGCCCGGGGCTACGCCCATATCGGGGTCATTGAAGAGATTGAACGACGCGGTTATGACATCGCCTGCATTGCCGGATGTTCGATGGGCGCGGTGGTCGGCGGGATCTACGCCGCCGGCAAACTCGATGTATACAAGAACTGGATCGAAAGTCTCGACTATCTGGATGTGCTGCGGCTGGTCGACGTGAGTTTTCGTCTCGGCGCGATTCGTGGCGAGAAGGTCTTCGGGCAGATCCGCAAGATCGTCGGCGAGATCAACATCGAAGACTTGCGCATCCCCTACACCGCCGTCGCCGCCGACCTCACCAATCAACAGGAAATCTGGTTTCAGGAAGGTTGTCTGCATCAGGCAATGCGCGCCTCGGCAGCGATTCCAAGCCTGTTCACGCCAGTCATGCAAGGCAATCGCATGCTGGTCGACGGCGGCATTCTCAATCCATTGCCGATCGTGCCAGTGGTCTCCAGTCACTGTGATCTGATCATTGCGGTCAATCTCAATTCGACCAACCAGCGCCATTACAAATTGCCGGTGATCCAGCGCCCGCCGGCGTTCCGCTCGCGATTCGACAGCCTGATCAATTCGTTGGGGTCGAAGATGCCGTTCCGCCGCAAACAGGCTGAGCAGTTGTTGAAGCTGGAACAGGAAGCACTGCGCGCCGAGGCGGCAGATATCAACCCATGGCTCGAAGGCGCCGAGCCGGAGAGCCAGCAACCGGCCGCCGCGCCCGAACGTGAAGGTGCACCGAAATCCGCGACCGGTTCGTTCATCATCGATAACGTCGGGCCGGCGTCGCTGCTGGACTTGATCAACCAGAGTTTCGAGGTGATGCAGACCTCGCTGGCGCAGTACAAGATTGCCGGGTATCCGCCGGATATCCTGATCAACGTACCGAAGCGGGTGTGCCGGTTTTTCGAGTTTTACAAGGCGCCGGAGTTGATCGCGTTGGGGCGAGAGATTGCGCGGGATACGCTGGATCGGTATGAGAGTGAGCAGCAGCAATAAAGATCAAAAGATCGCAGCCTTCGGCAGCTCCTACAGGGGAACGCATTCCAATGTAGGAGCTGCCGAAGTCTGCGATCTTTTAGCTATCCCGCAGATTCCAACAGCCGATAGCCAACCCCGGCTTCAGTGACAATAAACCGCGGCCGCGTCGGATCATCCGCCAGCTTCTGGCGCAAATGCCCCACCACAATCCGCAGATAATGGCTGTCCTCGGTGTGCGTCGGTCCCCAGATATCCTTGAGCAGTTGTTGCTGGGTAATCACCCGCCCCGGATGCCGCGCCAGTTGCGCCAGCACCGCGTATTCCTTGCGGGTCAGCGCCACTTCGACGCCGTCGAGCAACACCCGCCGGTACGCCAGATCGACTGTCAGCGGGCCGAAATTCAGCGCCGCTTGCTGCGCCTCGCCTGCCGGGGCCTGGCGCAACAATGCCCGCACCCGCGCCAGAAACTCCTGAATCCCGAACGGCTTGGTCACGTAGTCATTGGCGCCGCCATCCAGCGCCTGGACTTTCTGCCCTTCGCTGGCGCGCACCGACAGCACCAGCACTGGCGCCGTGGCCCATTCGCGAAACTCGCGCAGCACTTGCTGGCCGTCCATGTCCGGCAAGCCGAGATCGAGCACCAGCAGGTCCGGTTTGTTCAGCGCCGCTTGCGCGAGACCTTCGGCACCGGTGCCGGCCTCAAGCACTTTGTAGCCCTGTGAGGCGAGGCTGATGCGCAGGAACTTGCGGATTTGCGGTTCGTCGTCGATGACCAGAATGGTCGCGGTCTGGCTCATGGATTCACATCAACAGAAAAGAGTGGCAAGAGAGTAGCGCAAGCGAAGTCAGGCTTCATCATCCATCCCCGGCTGGGTCTGCAAGGGCAGGTGCAAGGTGATGCAGGTGCCGCGCCCTTCGATGCCGTCGGCAACGCTGATCCGCCCGCCGTGCGCGCCGACCATGCCCTGACAGATCGCGAGGCCAAGACCGGTGCCCTGGCCGCCGCGATCACCGCGCGCGGCGGTGTAGAACATGTCGAAAATCTTCGCCCGCTCGTCCTCGGGAATCCCCGGGCCCTCGTCGCTGACCGAGAAGAAAATCTCTTGGTCATTGGCTCCCGCATTCAGTTGCAGACGACCGTGAGGTGGCGAGAACCGTGCAGCGTTTTCCAGCACATTGACCAGCGCCTGTTCGATCAGCGCGGCATGTACGAACAGCAACGGCAACTCGCCAGGCACATCGGTACTGACCTGCAACGGCGCCAGCACCGCGCGCAGCCGATTGAGCGAACTGCCGACGATGTCCGCCGGCGACACCCAGTCCCGCGCGAGCTTCAAGGCGCCATGCCCGAGGCGGGTCATGTCGAGCAGGTTCTGAATGTAGCGATCGAGGCGTTCGGCTTCATCACGAGTGCCTTCGAGCAGTTCGCGGCGATCCTCCAGCGGAATCGCTTCGCCCAGCGCCAGCAGGCTGTCGATGCTGCCGCGCATGGCGGTCAGTGGCGTGCGCAAGTCGTGGGACACCGAGGCCAGCAACGCGCTGCGCAATTGCTCGGTTTCGCCATGCAGGCGTGCGGCTTCGAGATCATCCGCCAGTTGCGCACGGGCCAGCGCTTGCGCCAGTGGCTGACTCAATGCGGTGAGCAAGCGCCGACGCTGACCGCTCAAGGTCTGGCCCTCTTTGGCGCAGACACCGAGCAACGCCAGCGGCCCATCTTCAACGGAAAGCGGCCACCACCACCAGCGCCCAAGCGGTAGCGTGCCGGTGCCCATGCCTGCCGGTTGATCGTGTTGCCAGGCCCAGTCAGCGGCGGCGCGTTCGGACTCGGTAAATTGCAGCGGGCCACCGGTCTCGACTTTCCAGCCGTTCTGGCCATCGCGATTGAGCAGGCACAGTTGCAGATCGCTCCAGCCATTGAGGTGTTGCGCGGCAGCACTGACCACGGCCTGACGGTCGGTGGCGGCAGTGAGTTTGCGCGACAGGTCGAGCAGTTCGGTGGTCTCTTCCTGCGTGTCGCGCAATGCCTGCAATTGCCGCCGCTGGCGCGCCGCAAGGTTGCCGGTGAGCGCCGCCATCAGCAGGAAAAACAGCAGGGTCAGCACGTCTTCTTCGCGCTGGATGCTGAAGGAAAAATTCGGTGGAATGAACAGAAAATCGTAGGTCAGAAACGACAACGCCGCGCACGCCAACGCCGGACCGAGGCTGCTGCGCACCGCCACCAGCAACACCGCAGCAAGGAACACCAGCGAGATGTTCGGCAACGGCAGCACACTCGACACCGCCCATGCCAAGGCGCTGGCCAAAACCGTGGCGACCAGCGCCAGCGCATAGTCGAACCACACCAGCGTCAGTGGGTTGCGCGGGCGTGGTTGATGCTGTTGTTGATCGCTGTCGAGGACGTTGATTTCCAGACCGTGCGCCTGCCGCAGTAATCGCGCAGCGAGACCGCCACCGAACAGGCGCCGACGCAAACGTGGTCGCGACTGGCCGACCAGCACCAGGCTCGCACGGCGTTCAGCGGCATGCTGGATCAGGGTTTTTGCCACTTCGCCGGCACGCAGTAAAACCACTTCACCGCCGAGGCGTTCGGCCAACTGCTGGGCACTTTGCAAGCGCAGCCGCGACTGCTCGTCACGCACGCTGCCGTTGTCGACATGCACCAGACTCCAAGGCAGATGCCGACGCTGCGCAACACGACTGGCATGCCGCACCAGACGCTCGGCCTGGGCATCGCCATCGACCCCGACCAGCAGACGTCCGCGCACCGCTGGCGCCGCCTGACCGAGTTGACGATAGCCTTGCGCAAGATCGTTATCGACCTGCGCGGCAGCGGTTTGCATCGCCAGTTCGCGCAATGCCGTGAGGTTGGTCTGGGTGAAAAACGCATCAATGGCCGCCCTCGCCTGCTCCGGCACGTAGACCTTGCCTTCGCGCAGACGCTCGAGCAATTCGCGCGGTGGCAGGTCGATCAGCAGCAGTTCGTAGGCTTCTTGCAGGACCCAGTCCGGCAGGGTTTCGCGAACCTGCACACCCGTGATGCCGCGCACCTGATCGTTGAGACTTTCCAGGTGCTGGACGTTGACCGTGGTGAACACGTCGATGCCGGCGGCGAGCAGTTCCTGAATGTCTTGCCAGCGTTTCGCGTGACGGCTGCCGGGGGCGTTGCTGTGGGCCAGTTCATCGACCAGCACCAGTTTCGGCCTGGCGGCGAGGATGCCGTCGAGGTCCATTTCTTCGAGCATCACGCCACGGTATTCCGAGCGCACCAACGGTTGCTGCGGCAGGCCGCCAAGCAGTGCTTCGGTTTCGGCGCGGCCGTGGGTTTCGACCACGCCGGCGAGGACTTTCACGCCTTGGCGAAGCTGCGTGTGGGCGGCCTGGAGCATGGCGTAGGTTTTGCCGACACCAGGGGCGGCGCCGAGGAAAACCTTCAGGCGGCCACGGCCGTCACGGGGCAGATCTGCTAACAGTGCATCGGCGCGGCCGGAGTCGCTCATGCTTGATGTTCTCTCTTCCTGATGATCGTTCTCACGCTCTGCGTGGGAATGCAGCCCGGGACGCTCTGCGTCCCACCAAAGCGGACGCGGAGCGTCCATTGATGCATTCCCACGCAGAGCGTAGGAACGATCATCTTCTACAGTTTTTCCAGCGCCATGTTCAGCTCAAGCACATTCACCACCGGCGGCCCCACCAGCGGCTGTTCGATGTGCGTATCGAGCAGTTGTTGCAAGGTCGACACCGGCAGGTCTCGCGCGGCCGCGACTCGCGCCAGTTGATAGGCAATCGCTGCCGGAGGCAAGTGCGGATCGAGACCACTGCCGGAGGTGGTCAGCAAGGCCAATGGCACCGGCCCCTGGCCGGGAACCTGCAACTTGTTGGCGTCATCGATCACCCGCGTGGCGAGTGCCGGATTGCTCGGTGCCAGGTTGCTGGCGCTGCTGGAAACGGTAGCAAACGCACCGGCGGAGGGACGTGGGTGAAACCACGCATCGCCGACGAAATCCTGGGCGATCAGCGACGAGCCACGGACTTTGCCATCGGCGTCATGCACCAGGCTGCCGTTGGCTTGAGCGGGGAATGCGACTTGCGCGACACCGGTTACCACCAGTGGATAGGCGACGCCGGTGACCAGGGTCATCAGCACCAGCAGGCTGAGGGCGGGACGTATCATTGTGGACATTGCAAGATCCTCGAATTCGTTGGGCAAACTTTGGTGGGGTGTCAGGGAGCTCTTTTCCCCCTCACCCCAGCCCTCTCCCCCAAGGGGGCGAGGGGGAAAGGGAGCCGATTTATGTGCTTTTCAAAATCTGAGTTCGGCTCGGTATCTCAAGTCTGTGAAACTCTGAAAAACCACTCGGTCAGTCCCCTCTCCCCCCATGTCGCTGAGGAGAAATGGAGCCGATCCTTGTGCTTTTCAAAACCTGAGTTCGGCTCGGTAATTCAGGTCGATGTACCTCTGTTTAACCACTCGGTCAGTCCCCTCTCCCTCTGGGAGAGGGTTAGGGTGAGGGGCTCTTCAAAACTCAAACCAGATGCATCGCCGTGAGCAGCATGTCGATCGCCTTGATTCCCACGAACGGCGCCAGAATCCCGCCGAGTCCATAGATCAGCAAATTGCGTCGCAACAACGCCGCTGCACTCGCTGCCTGCACGCGCACACCGCGCAACGCCAGCGGGATCAGCACGACGATGATCAACGCGTTGAAAACAATCGCCGAAAGAATCGCGCTCTGCGGACTGGTCAACTGCATGATGTTCAACACGCCAAGCTGCGGGTAAATCGAGGCGAACAGCGCCGGCAGGATCGCGAAGTATTTGGCGACGTCGTTGGCGATGGAAAAAGTCGTCAAGGCACCGCGCGTCACCAGCAATTCCTTGCCGATCTGCACCACGTCGAGCAGCTTGGTCGGGTCGCTGTCGAGATCGACCATGTTCGCTGCTTCGCGGGCAGCCTGGGTGCCGTCGTTCATCGCCATGCCGACGTCAGCCTGGGCCAGCGCCGGGGCATCGTTGGCACCGTCGCCGCACATCGCCACCAGACGCCCGTCGTTCTGCTCGTGACGAATGCGCGCGAGTTTCTTCTCCGGGGTGGCTTCGGCGAGCACGTCATCGACGCCCGCTTCAGCGGCGATCGCAGCAGCGGTCAGCGGGTTGTCGCCGGTGACCATTACCGTGCGAATTCCCAGTTTGCGCAGTTCGGCGAAGCGCTCGCGAATGCCCGGTTTGACCACGTCTTTGAGATGGATCGCGCCGAGCAGTTTGCCATCGGCGCAAACCAGCAACGGCGTGCCACCACTCTGGGCAATCTTGTCGATTTCCCGCGACAGGGCCGGAGCCAGATCGGAGCGTTTCTGGCCGAGGAAACTCAGTAGCGAATCCACCGCGCCTTTGCGGTAGACGCGACTTTGATAGTCGACGCCGGACAACCGGGTTTCTGCGCTGAATGGCACAGCGGTCAGGGTTTCCGGCGCCGGCTCAGGTTGCGGGTGCAGGCCACGCAGGTACTCGACGATGGATTTACCTTCAGCGGTTTCGTCGGCCAGCGAGGCGAACAGCGCACCTTCGGCCAGCTCGCGACCTGTCACACCGGGCGCGGCATACACCGCACTGCAGCGACGGTTACCGAAGGTGATGGTACCGGTCTTGTCGAGCAACAGCACATGCACGTCACCCGCCGCTTCCACCGCACGGCCGGACTTGGCGATCACGTTGAGGCGCACCAGACGATCCATCCCGGCAATACCAATCGCCGAAAGCAGGCCGCCAATGGTGGTCGGAATCAGCGTGACCAGCAGTGCCACCAGAAACACCAGCGGCAGGCTGCCGTTGGCGAAATGGGCGAACGGTTGCAGGGTCACGACCACCAACAGGAAGATCAACGTCAGGCCGATCAACAGAATATCCAGCGCGACTTCGTTCGGCGTCTTCTGGCGTTTGGCGCCTTCGACCAGCGCGATCATGCGGTCGAGCGTCGACTCGCCGGGATTGACGGTGATTTTCACCAGCAACCAGTCGGACACCAGTCGGGTATTACCGGTGACGGCCGAGCGGTCACCGCCGGACTCGCGGATCACCGGCGCCGATTCACCGGTGATCGCCGCTTCGTTGACCGCCGCGATGCCTTCGATGACTTCGCCGTCACCGGGGATCATCTCCCCGGCTTCGACGCGCACCACATCGCCTTTGCGCAAACTCGCCGCGGGCACCACCTGAAAGCTGCCATTGGCTTGTTTGCGCCGGGCGCTGAGGCCTTCGCTGCCAGCCTTGAGGCTGTCGGCGCGGGCCTTGCCACGGCCTTCGGCCAAGGCTTCGGCGAAGTTGGCGAACAGCACGGTGAACCACAGCCACAATGCAATTTGCGCGGCGACGAAGGTCGGCACATCGGCATCGGGAATGAAGCACAGCACAGTGGTGAAAATTGCCGTCAGTTCGACCACCAGCATCACCGGCGAACGCTTCAGTTGCCGAGGGTCGAGCTTGACGAACGCTTGCACCAGCGCCGGCCGCCACAGGGCCGAGATCGCGGTTTTCGCTTGTTCCGGCGCCTTGACGGCGGCGGGTTTGATTGCGGGCATATTCATCGATAAGTCCTCAGAAGCCCAAGCTCAGATGTTCGGCGATTGGGCCCAAAGCCAGAGTCGGCAGGAAGGTCAGGCCGCCCACCAGCAGAATGGTCACGGTCAGCAGGGTCACGAACAGCGGGCCATGGGTCGGGAAGCTGTTCTGGCCGATCGGTGCGGTTTTCTTCATCGCCAGGCTGCCGGCCAAAGCCAGAACCGGGAGGATGTAACCGAAACGACCAATCAACATGCCCAGGCCCAGCATCAGGTTGTGGAACGGCGTATTCGCGCTGAGGCCACCGAATGCCGAACCATTGTTGGCGCTCGCTGAGGTGTAGGCATAAAGCAACTGGCTGAAACCGTGCGGGCCGGGGTTGCTGATGGTCGCCGCAGCACTGGGAACCGCAGCGGCAATCGCACCGAGCACCAGCACGCCCACCGGCATCACCAGCAAGGTCACCACCAGCAATTGCACCTCACGCGCCTGGAGTTTCTTGCCGAGGTATTCCGGGGTTCGCCCGATCATCAGACCGGCGAGGAACACTGCGATCAGCACGTTGAGCAACATGCCGTAGAGCCCGGCACCGACGCCGCCGAAGATCACTTCGCCAACCATCATGTTGACCAGCGCGACCATGCCGCTGAGCGGGTTGAGGCTGTCGTGCATGCCGTTGACCGAGCCGTTCGAGGCCGCCGTCGTCGTCACCGACCACAGCACGGTGGCGGTGGTGCCGAAGCGCGCTTCCTTACCTTCCAGCGGCGCGGTCTGTTCGACGGCAGCGTTGTTCAGAGTCGGATTCGGCTGATACTCGGCCCACAGCGACGTTGCACCGCCGATCAGAAACAGCGCGAGCATGCAGGCGATGATCGCGCGGCTCTGACGCAGGTCTTTGACGTAATGGCCGAAAGTGAAGACCAGCGCCACCGGGATCAGAATGATCGAAGCGACTTCGAACAGATTGCTCCACGCGGTCGGGTTCTCGAACGGATGCGCCGAGTTGACGCCGAAGAAGCCTCCACCGTTGGTGCCCAGTTGCTTGATCGCAATCTGGCTGGCCGCAGGACCCAGCGGAATCACTTGATCAACACCTTGCATCGTCACCGCGTTGACATACTGCGCGAAGGTTTGCGGCACGCCCTGCCAGACCAGATACAGCGCCAGCAGCAGGCACAGCGGCAACAGGCCGTAGAGGGTGGCGCGGGTCATGTCGACCCAGAAGTTGCCGAGGGTTTGCGTCGACTTGCGACCGATACCACGGCACAACGCAACCAGCACGGCGAGGCCGGTGGCGGCGCTGACGAAGTTCTGCACGGTGAGGCCGACCATCTGGCTCAGGTAGCTGAGAGTCGCTTCACCGCTGTAGGACTGCCAGTTGGTATTGGTCATGAAACTGACCGCGGTGTTGAACGCCTGCGTCCATTCCTGGCCCGGCAGGTTCTGCGGGTTCAGTGGCAAGTGATCCTGAAACAACAGGATCGCGAACAGCAGCAGGAAACCGGCGAGGTTGAAGGCGAGCAGCGCCAGCGTGTACTTCTGCCAGCTCTGCTCAGCTTCGGGATCAACACCCGCAATGCGATAGCAACCGCGCTCGACCGGGCCGAGAATCGGCGTCAGCCAGGTGCGCTGACCTTCCATCACTTTGTAGTAGAAGCGCCCGAGCAGCGGCGCCGGCAGCAAGACCAGCGCGAAAAACGCGAGGATCAGCCAATAGTCATAACTGTGCATAGCCGCTCCTAGTTCCGATCCGCGCGCAACAGCGCAACCAACAGATAAATGAACAGCCCCACTGCCAATAGCAGTGACACCCCGTCCAGAACGCTCATGGAAGATCTCCGTGTTACGGCGTATTGCCGCGTGTGCAGTGATTGTCGGAAAGGAGGCTGTAAAGGAACGAGAGCGAGGGTGTTGGCTGTGCATAAAGAAAGCGTAAAGAGTGGGTTTATGCGGGCGTTACGGGGAGGTTTTCTGGCGTTTGTGCAGGCCTCATCGCGAGCAGGCTCACTCCTACAGTTGGAATGCGTTCCCCTGTAGGAGTGAGCCTGCTCGCGATAGCGTCAAAAAAGGCACCACTGCACCCAACTGGCGCATAAATACGGGCCATCCATCTGCGAACATCCCCGATACGACAGCTTTCAACTCATTACGACTTGTTTCAGCGCACTGGCACGCCCACTGCACACGCCCTCCCCCGAGCTTTCCAAACCGTTCAGGGAGCAAATGCATGAACACACAACTCAAACCCACGCTGGGCACGTTGCACCTGTGGGGCATTGCCGTCGGGCTGGTGATTTCCGGGGAGTATTTCGGCTGGAGCTACGGCTGGGGCGTTGCCGGAACACTGGGATTTCTGGTGACTTCGTTCATGGTCGCTACCATGTACACCTGCTTCATTTTCAGCTTCACCGAACTCACTACCGCGATTCCCCATGCGGGTGGGCCGTTTGCCTACAGCCGTCGCGCCTTCGGTGAAAAAGGTGGATTGATTGCAGGCCTTGCCACGCTGATCGAGTTCGTCTTCGCGCCCCCGGCGATTGCCTTGGCCATCGGCGCCTACCTGAATGTGCAGTTTCCGGCGCTCGATCCGAAACACGCGGCGGTCGGCGCGTACATCGTGTTCATGGGGTTGAACATTCTCGGCGTGAAGCTGGCGGCGACTTTTGAACTGATCGTCTGCGTGCTGGCAGTGGCTGAACTGCTGGTGTTCATGGGCGTGGTCGCGCCGGCGTTCAGCTTCAGCAATTTCGCGCTCAATGGTTGGGCGGGTTCGGACGTGTTTGGCGCACCGGCGATTGCCGGGATGTTCGCTGCCATTCCATTTGCGATCTGGTTCTTCCTCGCCATCGAAGGTGCGGCAATGGCCGCCGAAGAAGCCAAGGATCCGAAGCGCACGATTCCCAAAGCCTACATCAGCGGCATCCTGACGCTGGTGTTGCTGGCGATGGGGGTGATGTTCTTCGCGGGCGGTGTCGGCGACTGGCGTACCCTGGCCAACATCAACGATCCACTGCCGCAAGCGATGAAAACCGTGGTCGGTGACAACTCCGGATGGCTGCACATGCTGGTGTGGATTGGCCTGTTCGGGCTGGTGGCGAGTTTCCACGGGATCATTCTTGGCTATTCGCGACAATTCTTCGCCCTTGCCCGCGCCGGTTACCTGCCCGCTTCATTGGCGAAACTGTCGCGTTTCCAGACGCCGCACCGCGCGATCATCGCCGGCGGCGTCATTGGCATCGCGGCAATCTACAGCGACGGTCTGATCAACCTCGGCGGCATGACCCTCACCGCCGCGATGATCACCATGGCGGTGTTCGGCGCGATCGTGATGTACATCATGAGCATGCTCAGCCTGTTCAAACTGCGTAAGTCGGAGCCGAACCTGGAACGCACTTTCCGCGCGCCGTGCTATCCGTTGATTCCGATGATTGCCTTGGTGCTGGCGGTGGTTTGTCTGGTGGCAATGGCGTGGTTCAACACGTTGATCGGGCTGATCTTCCTCGGCTTCATGGCCGTAGGCTTCGGCTACTTCATGCTCACCGGCCAGTTGCGTGCCAATGCACCGGCCGACGCCATGCTTACGGGCCAGTAGACCCTCATGTAGGAGCTGCCGAAGGCTGCGATCTGTTGACTTTGTTTTTTTAGAAACAAGATCAAAAGATCGCAGCCTGCGGCAGCTCCTACAGGGAATTAAGGTGCAGCAGGGATATCGGGCCTAGAATGGAACCACTGCGAAGTAACTTCGCTCAAAAGTGGTACGCAGTGTTGCACGGCGAAATTCTCGTCCGTCACGCTGACATTAAGGAGAGCCGTTATGCCCTGGTATGCCTGGTTGATTCTGGTCGTTGCAATCGGCTCGATCGTCGGCGGTTTGATGATGTTGCGTGACACCGCCAACAAGGTCGAACTGACCGATGAAGAACGCAAACGCGTCGCGGCCCGCAATGCCGAAGCGGACGCCAAAGAGGCGCAAGACCGCTGACAAAAAACCCCGCCTGACTGGCGGGGTTTGTTTTTCAAAGACCTGTCGGACTTATCTGCATGCTTTTTAGAAGTAGAAGTACAGTCACCATTTAATTTTCCTTGGTTAAGATGGGGGCATTGTTGCGGAGAGCTCCACATGCGTTACTCGCAGGATCATAAAGCCCAGACCCATCAGCGCATCATCAAGGAAGCCTCGGCGCGATTCCGCAAGGACGGCATCGGCGCGACAGGCCTGCAGCCGTTGATGAAAGCACTGGGGCTGACCCATGGCGGCTTCTATTCACACTTCAAGTCCAAGGACGAGTTGGTAGAGAAGGCCTTGCAGGAGGCTGGCGATCAGGTCGATGGTCTATGCGCTGAATTGTTTTCTCAGGAACACCCTCGCCAGGCATTCATCGAAACCTACCTGTCTGAATGGCATCTGACTTCGCCCCATGAAGGATGCCCGCTGCTGACCATTTCTTCCGAACTTGGCTTGCGTGGCCAGGCAAGCCCGACCAGCGACAAGATTCTCAATGCGCGACTGGAGCAGATAGAGGAAACCCTGACTGGCGAAAACAGCGCTGACCGGGCCATTGTCATCATGTCGACACTGGTCGGGGCGCTGTTGCTGTCACGCAGTGTCGCGGACGCCGAGTTTGCGCAACGCATTCTCGATGTTGCCCGCGACCACCTCAAACAGTCCGACGATTAAGCCTGCCAACGCTTGAACAACACGCTGGCATTGACCCCGCCAAAACCGAAGCCGTTGGACAACGCATATTCGATCGGCATCGGCCGCGCTTGCCCATGGACGATGTCCACGCCTTCGCTCGCGGGATCAGGATTGTCGAAGTTGAGCGTCGGTGGCACCACCTGATCGCGGATCGCCAACAACGTGAAGATCGCCTCGAGACCACCCGCTGCCCCCAGCAAGTGGCCTGTGGACGACTTGGTGGAGGTCACGGCGATTTTCCTCTCAGTGCCAAAGAGCGACTTGATCGCTGCCAACTCACCAAGATCGCCCACCGGTGTGGACGTGGCATGAGCATTAAGATGCTGTATCTGATCCGGGGCTACCCCGGCCTGTGCCAGCGCCAACGCCATCGCCCTGCGCGCCCCGCTACCGTCTTCCGGCCCGGCGGTCAGATGATAAGCATCGGCACTGGTGCCATAGCCAACCAGCTCGGCCAGAGGCTGAGCGCCCCGAGCCAATGCGTGTTCCAGCGACTCGATCACCAGCAGGCCGGCGCCCTCGCCCATTACGAAGCCGTCACGACCGCTATCGAAGGGGCGTGATGCGCGCTCGGGAGTGTCGTTGTAGCCGCTCGATAGCGCCCGTGCCGCCGCGAAACCGGCAAGACTGACGCGGTCGATACAGGCTTCCGCGCCGCCACACACCGCGATGTCCGCTTCACCGGAGCGTATCAAGCGCGCAGCATCGCCAATCGCCTGAACCCCGGCGGCACAGGCAGTCACCGGTGCGCCGAGCGGGCCCTTCAGACCATGCTGAATGGAAACGTGACCTGCGGCGAGATTGACCAGAAACGACGGAATGGTGAATGGCGACAAACGTCGCGGGCCTCGGCTATCGGTTGTGCGCACGGCGTCGGCAATCGCGCCGAAGCCGCCGACACCGGAGCCGATGATGGTTGCCGTTCGCGCCTGATCGTTTGCGTCAGTGGGGTGCCACCCCGCCTGCTGCAATGCCTGTCGGGCCGCTTCCATGGCAAACAGAATGAAGCGGTCCATTTTCTTCTGTTCTTTCGGTGGGGTAGCGCGGTCCGGGTCAAAACCGGCCTCGGCATCCTCCTCCAGTGTCGGCACCCGTCCGCCGACACTTGTCGGCAGATCCGCGACCACCGCTTCCGGCAGATTGCGTATACCGGAGCGACCGGCCAGCAAGCGCTGCCAAACCGCTTCGACACCGCTGCCCAACGGTGAAACCAGGCCCATACCCGTGACCACTACTCGACGCTGATCCATACCGTGGTTACCTCTGATCAATTCAATTGCCTGACTTGTAGCGTTGGGCTGCCGAGCTACGCGAAAGGTTCGGTGCCATGACGTGCCGCGCGGCTACGAAGGCCTTCCACTCGCCCGCATCGGGCAACGACGGAATGGTGATCAACTCGCCCTGATCCAGTCCCGCCAACGCCGCATCGACCATTTCACCGGCTTCCATGACCATCTCGGCAGGAATGCCACTGGCATCGATCCCGGAACGTTCCCAGATTTCAGTGCGGGTTACACCCGGCAACACGGCCTGGACTTGCACGCCAGTACCTTCAAGCTCCGCGTTCAGCGACTGGGTCAGGCTCAGCACATAGGCTTTGCTAGCGCTGTAGGCCGCATTGAAGCGCTCGGGAAACAGCGCCACTACCGAGGCGATATTGATGATCATGCCCCGTCCGGCCTTGGCAAAACCCGCAGCGGCCGCCGATGCCAGACGCGTCACTGCGGTGATGTTCAACTGGATCAAGCGCTCCAACTGATCGAGGTCTGCATTGGCCAGCAGACCGTCAGCGGCAACCCCGGCATTGTTGACCAGCAGGCTGATGCTCGAATCGCCGCGCAAGCGCTGCTCAAGTTTGAGCACATCATCCTTTTGCGTCAGATCCGCTTTGAGCACCTCAACCTGAACGCCATGCGCATCGCGCAATTTATCTGCGGCGATCTCCAGACGTTCCTGATCACGGGCAACCAACAGCAGATCAAAACCGCGTGCGGCCAGTCGCTCGGCGTAAATCGCACCGATGCCGGAAGAAGCGCCAGTGACGAGAGCCACACCTGGGTTTTTTGCGGAATTCATGCCGGTACTCCTGAAAATGCTCGAAATGGAAAGGCCGCTGGAGGAACAGGCAGTCAGCGGCGGCAATTTATTATAGGCATAATCCAAAGCTCATATGATAGCCGTAATTTTTCATTGTCCGACTAAACGTGTTTATAACCTTGCGGTCCGTCTGTGTAGTGACAAAAGAAAAAAGGCCGGTCAATGACCGGCCTCATGGCTTGGAAAATTTAGTTTAGTTCACTTCCAGCTTTTCACGATTGCGATCCAGAATCGCCTTGCCGATTCCTTTCACTTCCAGCAACTCATCCACTGACGCAAATGGCCCGTTTGTTTCTCGATATGCAACAATTGCCTTGGCCTTGGCTTCACCTACGCCGGACAGCTCCTTCTGCAAGGTCGGCGCGTCTGCGTTGTTGAGATCGATTTTTTCCTTCGCAGAAGTGGCGGCCACCTCCATCACCAAAGACGCCTTTGGCGGCTCCGACACAGTAGCCGGCGCCGCAATCGCGGTAATTGAGGCGCTGGCGAGCAGGGTAAAAATCAGCGAGTAGAAGTAACCGGTACGCATAAAGTGACGCTCCATCATCATTTGAGAAAGCAACTTTTCCGAAGCTGCTCCTCAAACTTAGGCCACGATGGGCATTAGTCAAAAATGCGTGCGTTACAGGATGTGAAACAATCAGGGCTCGAGACGGCGTTGCTGGTATATCCAGTCGACAATCTCGCCGTCTGGGGTGTAGCCGCTGACGGTTTCACGCAGGAGTTGGCGGACTCGCGAGTAATCATCCTTTTCGACGGCAACAAGCAATTCGCTCAGTCTGGCCTTGAGCACATCCCACGGCAGGTGATCTTCATTGGCAGTCATGATCATCGGGTGCGGTGTCGCTGCGACGTTGTCGCCGATCAGCAGCTCTTCGTAGAGTTTTTCACCAGGACGCAGCCCCGTGAACTCAATGGCCAGATCACCCTGTGGATTGCGATCGGAACGAATGCTCAAACCGAAGAGATGGATCATTTTCTCCGCCAGTTCGACGATTTTGACCGGTTCGCCCATATCCAGAACAAATACATCTCCACCCTGTCCCATCGATCCGGCCTGAATGACCAGTTGCGCAGCCTCGGGGATAGTCATGAAGTAGCGGGTGATCTTGGGATGCGTGACCGTCAGCGGTCCGCCCGATTTGATCTGGCTGTGGAACAACGGAATCACCGACCCCGACGAACCCAGTACATTACCGAAACGCACCATGGTAAAGCGCGTCTTGTTGACTCGAGAGACATTGGAACTGTCGCCAAACAACACCGGGGCAATCTCACGGCTCAAAGCCTGAAGGGTCAACTCGGCCAGACGCTTGGTGCTGCCCATGACGTTGGTCGGACGCACGGCCTTGTCGGTGGAGATCAATACGAAGTTTGAAACGCCAGACTGCAAAGCCGCCTGAGCGGTATTGAGGGTACCGATGACGTTATTGAGAACGCCTTCGGCGATATTGTGCTCGACCATCGGCACATGCTTATAAGCTGCCGCATGGTAAACCGTATCGACCTTCCACGTTTTCATCACGTCGAGCAGCTTGTCCGGATGACGGATCGAACCGAGGATCGGCAGCAGCTTGACGGGTACCGATTCACGACTGCCACGCTGTTCCAGCTCCGAAAGGATACTGTAAAGGTTGAACTCGCTGTGCTCGAACAACAACAGCGTGGTCGGCTCCAGAGAAAAGATCTGTCGGCAAAGTTCGGAGCCAATCGACCCGCCGGCCCCGGTGACCATGACAATCTTGCCTTTGATGCAGCGCTCCAGCAGATCAGGCTGGGCGGGCACCGCGTCGCGTCCCAGCAAGTCGGCAATATCGACTTCCTGGATATCTTCGACCTTCACTCGTCCGCTGGCCAGATCAGTGAAATTGGGAACACTGCGCACGTGCAGGGGAAAGCCTTCGAGCAGATTAAGGATTTCCCGACGACGAGCACGCGTCGAGGACGGCAGAGCCAGGAGAATTTCCTGCGCACCGGTCATATCGATCATCTGCTGAATGTGTTTGGGCTTGTAGACCTGAAGCCCGGAAATCGAGCGATCAGAGATGCCCGGGTCATCATCGATAAAGGCTACCGGGCGCATGACCCGCCCCATACGAAGCGCCGCCACCAACTGATTACCGGCAACACCCGCCCCATAAACAGCAACTTTGGTCAGGCCGTCGTCACGATTGGTGAACGGTACGTGCTGGGCGGCGGTGAACCAGTCGCCCATGAAGTAATGGCGCATGCACAGGCGCAGACCGCCGATGATTACAAGGCTCAGCCACCAGTAATTGAAAATGATCGAGCGCGGTACGACCGCTTCGTGATTGCTGTACCAGTACACGACCAGCGCCAGAATCAACGAAGAAAGACTGACGGCCTTGATGATCACCACCAATGCGTCGTTGCCGAAATAGCGCATGACTGCCCGGTACATGCCAAACCGGATAAACAGCGGGATAGCCACGATGGGAGCGCAGACGAACAGCCACAGGTGCACTTTGAACGGATTGACCATCTCGTCGATGCCCAGCCGGACGATGAACGCCAGCCACAGTGCTAGCCAGACTAGGCCGACATCCGTCAAAACCTGAATCAATCGCTTCTGGCGACGCGGCAATCCCAGCAAGAATTCGCGCATTCTGTTCATACTCCCCTGTACCAATCTGGCCTACTCCCTTGGGTTGAATCGGCGGTTGACATTGTACGGAGGTGAGGGCTTTCGTTACAGAAAAAAGAATGTATGTAATCACATCGTTGCGAAGCAGGCTAACTCTGCCTTCATCTGCATAGAGGCCGCCGCCTGACCGCCTTCGTCCCCACATGTCTGAAGCTTGCCATCTCTGTACTATGACATGGTGGCAGAGTCGGTATACTGCGCCCGCTGTCAAGAGCGGGGAGCGGAGCCGCGACCAGACAATATCAGCTCTTAATATTGAACATAGCTTATAAGGAAGTGAAAGGAAGTGATGCAGACAGGAAAAGGCTCATCCGTTAAAACTATTGCAAAACGGGCTATTTGTGGCGCTTTCATTACATTGGTCATGGCCTGGGCTCTCCTGAAAAGCACTGCACTTGCACCTGTTATCACCATCAGTACCAACCATTATCCGGTCATGCAATCACAGCTGTTCTTTAAGCATCTGGACGAATACACGGAAAGAAACTCTGCGACCAACAAGTTGAACGCGGAAGATCAAACTTTCCGGTTCACCCTGCCACGCTACGACGACAACTTGCGCTGGGATCCACTTGAAAAGTCCGGAACCTTTTATGTCAGAGGCTTGAATGTGAGCATTTTGGCTTATTCGCGTTCACTGCCGCTGGATAACCTGACGCCTCTGGCACAAATCGAAGTTACCAAGCGTACATCGAGCTATGTGCTGTTCACCGCTCCGGCAGGCGTGACCGATCCGCAGGTCAACATCCGGATTTATAGCCAGGCACTCGACAGGGTTCGCTATCTGTTTGCTCTGCTCTTTGGTCTGATCAGCGCCACGGTAATTTTGGCGTACATCAAGTGGCACCGGCAGATTCTCAACTTCATGCAGAGTGAACGGACCTATATCAGCAACTTCAAGTCTCTGTTCAAAAGAGAAAACTTCGCATTGAGCGAATTCACGAAACTGCTCGGCATCGGGATTTTCCTGAACATTATCCCGGTGGTGAACTTCTTTCTGTCTGTAGACGATGAGCGCGGAGCATTCCGAACCGATCCGTCGATCTGGATCGCTGACGGTCGGTGGACTGCATTTCTGGTAGAGAAATTCATCTTTCCCCAACCCGTCATGCCTTTTGTCCCCAACCTGTTTTTCTACGCCTGCCTGGCGCTGGCGTACATGTTTATGCTTAGGGCTCACCGCCTGACATTCAACTGGGTCACGGCCCTTGCATATTGCATCTTCATTGCTCATCCGATCTGGTGGTTCATCGGTGAGTTCTATTCAAACGTACCATCGACCGGTATCGGCGTATTGATGCTGTCGATCGGCGTCTTCGCCTTCTCCAGAATCGGCATGGGCAAACACAACCGCGCCGGAACCCTCAAACTCGCGCTGCTTTCCAGCTTCGTCCTGTCACTGGCGATCG
The DNA here is from genome assembly GCF_044743175.1 of Pseudomonas sp. NPDC087690. Classification (NCBI taxonomy): domain Bacteria; kingdom Pseudomonadati; phylum Pseudomonadota; class Gammaproteobacteria; order Pseudomonadales; family Pseudomonadaceae; genus Pseudomonas; species Pseudomonas sp. NPDC087690. Next base: position 23,317 of record NZ_JBIUVX010000007.1, on the reverse strand, counting down.
GCGCTTACCAATCGCTGGTGATGTTTTACCTGGTAGCGGGCCTCGGCGTAATTCTCTTCGAATACCGCAAGGAAAACCTGACCAGTGTTTTATCTGTGCAGCCGACACTCAAGCGCATTGCATTGTTGTTCGTCACTCTGGTTGGCGGGGTTGTACTCTATGGCGTGTTCAACAAACTGGCGCAACAGGCTTATCCAACAGAAAGGAACTACATCGATAACTTTCTGCGCATCAACGATCTGCTGGCCGACCCGATCCTGATAACCAAGCTCGTTGTCGTGGAAATGTGGAAGTTGTATTCGGGCTCCATCATCAGCTACGGCGTTTCGTTCTCCAGTATCGCCGTCGTGTCGGGGCTGGCAGTTCTGATATTGATGACGCAAAAAACCTGGAAAGCCACTTTGTGCATGGCATCCGTCATCGCCGCGATACTCATTGCGCCTTTCCTGCTTAATTTTATCGCCGGCGGCATCTACCTGCCCCTGCGATCAATGCTGGCTATTTCCTTTGTTGCCTGGGTTGTCACAATCGTCGTTTTGCAAACCCAGGGTTTGCTTCGCATGATCGGTACCGTGCTTGCAGTGTTCGTGCTGTTCCAGATGGTTTCGGTAAATGGCCAGTACTCAGCCAGCACCATTATGGCAACCAATCATGACCGTTTCACCGCCGAGGCACTCTACGAGCGGATCAGCAAAGCCAATCCCGCCTTCGACAAAAACGAGCGGGTTACTGTCGACGTTTACGGCCGCCTGCCGTTCTCCAGTCGCTATCCCGCACCGGAATCATCAACCATGAGTTCTTCGTTCTTCGACTGGGACCAGGGCAACGTCTACCGGATGCTGGACTACATGCGCCTAATCGGCTTTACCAATGTTTATCCGACCAGCATCATCGCGCGCATTCCGCTGACACCACACTTTGACAAGATGCCAATCTGGCCAGCAGAAGGTTCGGTCCGGTACGAGAATGGCATTTACTTCATCAAGCTGAGCGAAACCCCTGATCCGACCCATGCACAATACAAACGAGCCGCGTCGAATGAGCAATAAGACAAGTCGTAAGCCGATCTTGATCTGCATTGCACTCGTCGCAGCCAGCCTGTTTTTCGCGTTCGCGTCACTTTACGTCGCCAAGGCGAGAGGCATGCTGGACAACGAGAGCCATAGCCTTTGCCTCGATATCGACTCGTCCTCAGTAGGGATCACCCAGTTATTCCGGGCAAAAGTCGCGCAGGCATTCTCCGAAGAGCAATCGCAGGCTTTGCCGATCACCTCAGGACCGCAACGGGTATGTTTTGCGGTGAGCATGAGTGAGCGGTTTCTGCGTTGGGATCCGAATAACATCGCGTCCGACATGCGCATCGAGCATGTCGAAATCAGTTACAGAGGGCTGACGCAATCGCTGTCACCCAAACAGTTTAATCTGAGCAGCGGCGTCACAGATACAAGTCAGAATGCTTCAGGAGTAGAGTGGATGCTCAAAAACAACGATCCGCAGACCCACCTGCAGATCGGCACCTCGATACTGATCAAGGAGCTTGTTTACTGCGGCATTCTACTAGCGCTGTTTTACAGCTTGATAATCGGCGTGGTTGCCTTCTTGCTGAAAAAACTGTTCGTGGAAAAGAGCGTTGCCTACCGCATGTCGGCAGTCACTGCTGCGTTGTTACTCAGTGTGTACCTGATCACCGGTTTAATTGTTGTTGGCGATGGCGCTGGATGGGACGGTAATGTTTATTTGAACCTGCTGTTCGAGTGGAAGAACACGGGCATCATTCCTGATACCGATCCTTATCGCATGAGCCGGCTCGGCGGGTTCTTCCCCGCGGTTGCCGCCGAATTCCTGTTCGGCTTGTCGAGGCTGCAACTTCTGTATGTGCAGATGGCATTCAATGTGCTCGCACTAAGTGTGTCGGCCGGGTTGTTTTTCGATTATTTGCGCAAGTCCGCCATAGCCGCTCGGTCTGCAGTTCGATACACAATCATCTTGTTGCTGACATGGCCGATTCTGGTTATGTCGACTTACAATCCGCTGTTGAGCGATCACATAGCGATAGCGCTGTCGTGCCTCAGCCTGTGGCTGTTTGCCCACAAGCACTTCAAGTCATTATTGCTTACCTGCCTGATCTCCCCACTGATCATGCCGGGCCTGTTCCTACTGCCACTGATGCTGTTGACGTTCTCGAAAGGCGAAGCGGCAGCAAACTTCATCAATCGATTGGTATTTGGCAAAAAAACGCGAATCGCAGTATTCCTGGGTATCGCAGCGACGATGGTCTCCTATGCGTTGCTTTGGTTTAGCCGAATTCCGGACAGCGAAATCCTGCACGTCGGCTCATCCCTGACACCCGGACTTCCTCAGTTCAGATTGATCAGTTCGACCTACCTGATCGCCGCGCTGATCCTCGTTGCCTGGCTCTGGAGTCGCTTGCTGGAACGGAACAGTGCACCGGCAGCATTCTCGATCAAGTGGTTTACCTTGGGCGTGACTTTCGCGATATTCGGACACGCTGCCCTGTATTTCGGACTCGATTGGAACAAGGGTTTCCGCGGCCCGAACTTGCTGCAAAACATGTTCTATCAAGGTCTGAATGCGCCTTTTAAACCGATACTTGCGCATTTCATTTACTTCGGCCCCTGTTTCGTCATTGCTCTGCAGTTGCTGTTCCGCTCCAACAAGAGCACGTCATCAGCAAGACACCTTCAAATCGCCTTGCTGGGATTCCTGCCATTGCTGCTGGTAGGTTCGGAAAGTCGCCAATGGATTGCCATTCTTCCATTTCTCGTGGCGTTTGTTGCACAAGCGGATATTTCGGAAAAACACCAAAAGTTGATGATTGGCTGCTCCGTCATTCTCGCTGCGCCGCTGTTCTGGCTCACGGAATCTGTGGCGAAAGCAGTTTCTTCACACTTACCGATGACAGATCCCTCGTGGCAGTTTTACTTTGGCCGACAAGGCCCGTGGATGTCTCAAGGCAGCTATCTTGCAAGTGCAATAGCGCTATTCATATTCATGACAGCCTGGCGGATTACACGATCGCCAAGCGTCAAAACTGGTATGCAGACCGCCTGAGAGCGGCTCCATTGAGCCGACATCACAGTCAATTTGTGTAGTAAAATTGCGCGTATTATCATGCGCGCAGTTAAAAAATCTGGATGGATCATGGACGCAAATCACCAAATTCCTTTGTTTTCCGCAGTAGCAGCCAATGCCGGGATCGACTTCTCCGAACCGTTGATGCGCGTCGTTAATCGCCACTGGTACATCATGGGCGAAGAAGTCAAAAACTTTGAGCGTGAGTTCGCTGCGTATGTCGGGATCGAGCACTGCATTTCGGTAGCCAACGGCTCGGAAGCATTGGAAATTGCCCTGCGCGGCATGGGTGTCGGCCCGGGCGACCGGGTTGTGACCGTTGCCAACGCCGGTTTCTACAGTAGCACGGCGATTCATGCTGTAGGCGCCACCCCGGTCTATGTCGATGTCGACGCCAAGACTCTGACCATGTGCCCGCGCTCCCTGCAACAGGCGCTGTCGCAACCTGCTAAAGTCGTGGTCGTGACCCACCTTTACGGGCAACTTGCCGCCATCGAAGAGCTGGCGAGCATCTCTCGTGCCGCAGGCGCGGCTGTCCTCGAAGATTGCGCGCAGTCCCATGGGGCACGTTCGCCGAACGGCCAGTGCGGGACTCATGGTGATCTGGCCTGCTTCAGCTTCTACCCAACGAAAAACCTTGGCGCACTTGGCGATGGCGGTGCGATTGTCACCTCATCATCCGACATCGCGGCACGCCTGCTGCAAATACGACAGTATGGCTGGTCGAGCAAATATCACGTCGACGTCCCGCACGGTCGCAATAGCCGTCTCGATGAAATGCAGGCCGCTATCCTGCGCGTAAAGCTGCCGCTGCTCGACCAGTGGAACGAGCAACGTCGCTCAATCGCCAGCCGCTATTGCACGGCCTTCAACGCTTTGCCGGTCAAGCTGCCGGCAAGCCTAGGTGAAGACTTCGTCGCCCACCTGTTTGTGATGCGCGTCGACAATCGCGCAGACTTCAGCGCCTTCCTCAAGGAACATGGCGTCAGCACCGACGTTCACTATCCGATTCCCGATCACTGGCAAAAAGCCTACACCCCAAAAGAAACGTGCAATTTGCCGGTGACCGAATCTGCCTGCACCCAATTGGTTTCCCTTCCCTGCTTCCCCGGCCTGACCGATCAGCAGGTCGAGCGCGTTATTGAAGTGGTTGGCGCCTACTTCAAGCGGGAGATTTAGGGTGCTCTCGCTCGTCATCCCGGTTTATCGGAACGAGGAGTCATTGCCATCGCTCTTGAAAGCTGTCGACGACCTCAATGTCGAGCTACAGGGCGCACTCGAAGTGGTTTTCGTCGTCGACGGCAGCCCGGATCGCTCGTATGAAATCCTGCGTGACCGGCTGCCCGAGCAGAACTTTTCCTCGCAGCTGATTCTTCTGTCGAAAAACTTTGGCTCGTTCATGGCGATCCGTACAGGCTTGCAGCATGGTAAGGGCCGCACCTTTGCGGTGATGGCTGCCGACCTGCAGGAACCACCAAGCCTGGTGCTTACGATGAATCGGGTGTTGAATACCGAACCGGTCGACGTAGTAGTCGGCGTACGTGAAAGTCGCGAGGATCCGTTCCTGTCGAAACTTGCCTCGAAGACTTTCTGGGGACTGTACAAACGCTACGTAATCCCGGAAATGCCTGCCGGTGGCGTCGACATGTTTGGCTGCAACCTGGAGTTTCGCGACAATCTGCTGAAGCTTGAAGAGCGGCATAGCTCGCTGATCGCCCAGATTTTCTGGCTCGGCTTCCGTCGCCAGGTGGTCAGTTACACTCGGGTTGCCCGAGAGCATGGAAAGTCGGCGTGGACACTGAGAAAAAAGGTCAACTACTTGATGGACAGCGTGTTCTCGTTCACCGACTTACCGATTCGACTGCTGATTCGCGTCGGAGCCGTCGGCTCGGCGCTTTCCGCGCTATACGGCGTGAGCGTGATCCTCGCCAAGATCGGAGGTCTGATCGAGGTGCCAGGCTACGCCATGACCCTGTTTACCATCACGCTGCTGGGCAGCTTGAATCTGCTGGGACTGGGCGTGATCGGTTCATATGCCTGGCGCACCTATGAAAATACAAAAGGGCGCCCATTGGCGATCCCTATGAAAGTTTCTGAGTTTGGAGCCAATAAATGAGTGATTCACGGGATTTTTTCGTTCACGACCGTGCGATTTGTGAATCGTCCACTATTGGCGCTGGCTCGAGAGTCTGGGCGTTTGCCCATGTGCTGCCGAACGCCCGGATCGGCGCCGAATGCAATATCTGCGACAACGTGTTCGTCGAGAACGACGTCATCATCGGTGACCGCGTGACACTGAAATGCGGCGTGCAAGTCTGGGACGGCATCACCATTGAGGACGATGTTTTCGTTGGACCGAATGTCACATTCACCAACGACAAGTTCCCGCGCAGCAAGGTTTACCCGGAAGCTTTCTCCCGCACCATTATCCGTAAAGGTGCCTCTCTGGGCGCCAACTCAACGATTCTGCCGGGCATCATCGTTGGCACTTCGGCAATGGTCGGCGCGGGCGCAGTCGTCACGAAATCTGTTCCACCCAATGCCATCGTGGTCGGCAACCCGGCAAAAATCATCGGCTACGTCGATGCCAAGCCTACCGATGGTGCATTGGTGGATAATCCAGTCAAGGTCGGCAGATCGGATGTCTACCCTTGCGGCGTCACGCTGCACCGCATGATGGAAGCCGTCGATATGCGCGGTAGCCTCAGCGTTGGCGAATGCGGTAAAGATGTGCCGTTCGAAGTGAAGCGTTACTTTCTGGTGACCAATGTTCCAACGGCAGAAACCCGTGGCGAGCACGCTCACCGCGAGTGCCACCAGTTTTTGGTAGCGGTCAAAGGCACCGTACATGTCGTTGCCGACAATGGTAAGCATCGTCAGGAGTTTGTTCTGGACAACCACACGCTGGGCCTTTTCCTGCCAGCGATGACCTGGGGCATTCAGTACAAGTATTCGACGGACGCTGTTCTGCTGGTCTTCGCCTCGGAACACTACATGGCCGATGACTATATCCGTGATTACGATCAGTTCCTGATCGAGAAGAAGCAGCAGGCAGTTTCGCCGGAATGAAGCTGAAAAAACTGCTGGAGATCAAGTTTGTCCGGTTCCTCCTGACTGGAGGACTCAACACTGCACTGACGTATATTCTGTACTTGGTTTTATTGAGTTTCCTGCCTTATATCTGGAGTTACTCAATCAGTTACGTATGCGGGATTTTTATCGCGTTCATGCTCAGTCGCTTCTTCGTATTCAAAGAACACCAAGGGTTGAAGTCCGCCCTGTTGTTCCCTTTTGTTTACCTGGCTCAATACATCCTGGGTGTTTTCATTGTCTGGCTATGGGTCAAGAAGCTCTCGCTTCCTGAATACCTCGCGCCGCTGGCAGCAATTGCACTCACGCTGCCGCTGACCTTTGTGCTGAGCAGGCTGGTGTTTGTGAAGGGTAAAACGCCAGCGCATTGAACAGCCCGTAGACATCCAGCCTGAACAGTTGTTTTTGGCGATCAACAGGCATAAAAAAACCCGGTAATCCGGGTTTTTTTATGCCTGGAGGTCAGGCTGTTTTTTCAAGCACCACCGGTGCCGAGAACTTCTTTTTGAATTGCATGGCCGGCTTTTCAATGTACCGCCAGGAGAGCCAGGCCAGACTCATGGAAATAACACTGGCGGCAATCGCCAGCCACCAGGCGTTGATAGACTTGTGAGAGATCGACACCAATGCCTGCTGGATCGGGAAAGCGAATAGATAGGTACCGTAGGAGAGATCGCCAAGCTTGCGCATGCCATCAACGCAGACTGGGCGACGATAAGCGAGGTACATCAGCAAGTAAGGCAACGCGATAAATAACGCCAGTTCATTGTAATTGAATCGTGATCCGATCAGCAGGATCACCAGACACATTGCCGCGATACTGCCTTTGAACGGCACGATGTCCTTGTACTTCCAAAGGAGAGTACCCGCCAGGAAAATCAGACCAAAACGCATGGCCGGCATTACTGGAGTTGTGCCGAAAAGCGTTCTCGGTGCAATGGGTCCATGGAAGAACAACCAGATAGAGAATGCCGAGATCAACACAATTACCGGCACAACCAGCGAGAAGGTTTTACGCCCGGCAAAGAAAATGGCGGCCAGCGCTACGTAGCAGAACGCTTCGATCGGGATCGTCCACAACGAACCGTTCACCGTCTGCGGATAGGTTACATCCATGAAGACGCCAGGCAGTACGAACGCTGTCTGATACGGAATCGAATTGGTCAGATAACGATAGGTGCCGGAGTTCTGGAAATACTCGCCAAGTGGCAGTGCCGTGAAAATCGGGCCCAATATCAATGCGGTGACAAACGAGGTAACCGCCAGCGCCGGTACTATGCGCAAAGCACGTGCCTGCCAGTATTCGTTGAATGTCCGCCGCTCCAAAGAACCGGCAATCAGAAAACCACTGATCGCAAAAAAAGCACTGACTGCGAGGCTTCCAGGCTCATACCCCATAAAAATATTGAACCACGTTCCAGGCGATTTACCTGTGAGCGCAAAGCTATGTGTTATCAGGACGACCAGCGCGGCGCACAATCTGATCAAGTCAAAATTGTTAGTACGAAGCTTTACCATGTCGCCGAGTGATGTTGCTGACTGCTTGAAATTGATCATTACGCGAACTCGTTTTGCTACCTTATATTCGGCGCGCGCATATTATCACGTAAGTGCGGCAGGATAATTTCGCCGCTTCGAAAGCAATCTTATCCGCCGCTCAAGCTTACTCTGCCCTTCCCGCTTGGTACTTGAAGGCAAGAAATACCAAAGGAATATAAGCAAGGATGAGTCCTGTCACCCCGTCCAGCCAGAATCGACTGACGCCTACGGCAATCGGCAGCAACCACAGCAGATTGATCAACCCCACTGCAACCGTGACCAGCCAATGCTGGCCATATCGGCGCGAAGCGAACTGATAGGCATGACTGCGATGGGCCTCATAAACCTTCTCGCCGCGAAGCAGTCGGTGCAGGAGTGTAAACGTTGCGTCGACGATGAATACGCCCAGCAGGATCAGCCATCCCCAAAAAAGCTCGAATGACACCCAGCTGGCCGCAAGCGCGAGAATGCCCAAAATCAGGCCGAGAAACCCGCTGCCGGCATCGCCCATGAAGATTCGCGCCTTCGGGAAATTCCAGACCAGGAATCCGCCCACAGCGGCCGCGAGCAGTAGAGTCGACCCAATCAACGGGGCATCGGCACCCAACGCGTACAGCAGGCATGCACCCAGGCAAACCGTGACCGCCTCGACACCGGCGATCCCGTCGATACCGTCCATGAAATTATAGAGGTTGAGCATCCATACGAGATAAAAAGCCGCCAATGCCGATCCGAGCCAGCCCAGATCGAGCACGTGACCAAATGCATGAATCGGCGGCAAACCTCCCAACCAATAGAGTGCCCATGCAGCCGCGGCGAAATGCCCCAGGAGCCGCCAACGTGCGGCGATGTGGCCGTGATCATCCATAAAACCAATGATCGCGACCACCGCGCCGGCCCCCATCACCGAGACAAACAGTCCTGTGGAGATCAACTCTCTTGCAAACAACAGACAAAGCGCGGCCAGAAAAGTGACCACGATCGCCACGCCTCCCCCCCTCGGGGTCGGAATCGTGTGAGAACTCCGGTCGTTAGGAATATCGATAAGGCTTTTGGACAAGGCATAACGGCGCAAGAGCGCCGTCAAGATAAGAGCCCCGGCAAAAACCACTGGTACGAACAAGACAATACTCATAAGCCCAGTGGCTCCTTTTACAAATACCTGAATTCGACATTGCGTCAAAAAAATATGAATAGAGCGCCGCTGCCACGGTCTTTGCAGTCACGTGGCAACAGGCAATAGCCACTTACCTTTTATGGATGTCCACAATCTCATGCAGTGGCCGCTTGGTCAGTATTCGCTTGATTCTCTGACGCAGGGCATAAGGAATAGTGTTGCTGAGACGCTGCATGCCAGGCTTGCGATAAAGCGTCCAGAGCGCAAGGAGAGCAATCTCCTTGGTGGTCAGCGGCACCTCATACTCCCCGCTCGACTTGTGGGTAACAGGAAGCTCGACGACACCGGACTGCTGCACGGGCCTAGCTTCGCCACTGAACAATTTCTCGTAAGCTGCCGAGTAGAAATCCGCGCTCGGGAGGCCTGCACTGTGTAGTGGCGCCTTAACCGGATCACCGGCAACCGCCGCGTTGACGAACTTGCTCATCTCGACCAGCAACTCTTCGGGCTTGATACCGTACGGGTACACAAGCGTATTCTCCCGATTGGAGAGGCGTTCCGGAAATGCACCAATGTCGGGAGCAATGATCGGCAGACCCGAGGCCAGCGCATAACTCAAGGTATAACTGTAGGTTTCCGGCCATTGCGCAGGAAACAGTATCAGATCCAGACCGTGCTGCAAGATCAAGCGCTCCAGATCAGCGGCATCGTAACGCCCTGTGCTAGACACCCCTTTCAAGTCTCTGTAGGCAAAGCCCAGAAGCTTGAAATTGAATGGCGCATTACCTGCCGCTCGGATAGCGACCATCTCCTCGAGATAATCAGCACCTTTCTCCTTGCCCAGCGCACCCAGCACACCAACCTTGTAGCTCTGCTTGGAAGCGATCGGCGCCACTGAAGCACTTGCAGCTCGCCCGTCTTCCAGATGCGCAGCCACAATCGGAGCCGGCAGAGCATAGTGCTGCTGATAAAGCGCCAACGTGTATCCGGAAGGGAACACCACTGTTTTTGCGTTTTCGATAAAGCTGCGTAGCTGCTCACGCCACGCTGAAGGCGAAACGCCTTCCGGCAGAGGGAACGCTGGATTGACGAGGTCATCGTAAAACTGGCCTGGATACACGCCTTGCGAATCGGTCAGCGTCGGGTTGCCATTGAGCCAGTAGAAGTCGTGAACTGTGAGCGCGTAATCTTTGCCCAGCTGCGCCGGCAGCTCCAACAGCGCCGGATTCAGACCAAGCGAGTGATGGTAATGCACAAAACCGACGCCACAGGTTTTGAGCAAATCCAGCAGCAGTGGATATTCTTCCGGGATCCGGAACACCAACTCATCCGCCCCGGGGAACGAGCCCATTTTCAGGGAGACCGCACCGGTACCTCGATACGGCGTCAGAACGAGATTGCAGGCATTCGCTTCGAGCGCCTTGCTCAGTTCCTCGACATGCTGCTTGACCCCGCCGCCAGCCTCATGGGAGACCTGCAAAACCTTAGGCCGATCAAGCGTCGAGAGCAACTGCGCCAGTCGATTGATTCGCACAGCCTTGACCGGATCGTCAGCGATGAACGTCTGAATATCCAGGTGATAGTCAGGGTGCAGCTCGACAATCGTTTTGAAGGCATTTTCGATCAGTGCCTGCTTGGTTTCGGAGAAACTGACTCCGCCCTCGTGGAACGCGTATAGATTCGGTGTGATCACGTTGAACCAGCCGGCCTTGAGCGCGCGCTGGCACAAATCGTTTTCTTCGCCGTAACCACGGCCGAATTTTTCCTCGTTCAACAACCCGACGATGTCCAAACAATCGCGGCGCACATACATGCAGAAGCCGACACCGGTAGGCGCCTTCACATTCGGCAGTCGAGCACCGGCAAAAACTTTATCGATCTGGTGCACATCCAGCCCGAAAGCCTGTTCGTTTTCGTACAGGAAGGACGGGAAACTGCAGATAGTCGCGTTATTCGAAAACGGCGTCACCGTACCGATATTCGGTGCAACGTAGGCCTCTGCGGTCAGTCGCTCCAGCCAGTTTTGTGGAACGATGACATCGCTGTTGAGGAACACGATGTCAGCATCAGCGGCTTGACGCATCCCGCGGTTCACGGTTTTGACGAACCCCAGGTTGATCTGGTTTTCGAGGACGGTGAGGACGCCCGGCCATTGCGCTTCAAGCTCAAGCAGCATTTCCTGCATCCCGGCATCGGGACTGCAGTCGTTGATCGCGATAATCTTCGAGTCGGCCTGGCGAAGAATTCCCGGCATCGCTGCATTGATACAGCGCTTGGTCATTTCGATTCCCTTGTACACCGGCAAGATAACCGTAACCGGCCGGACACGCTCGATAGGCGCCTCAACAAGGTAGCTTTCGACAACGGGTGCCGGCGCCTTCAGTTCCTGTTGGCGCAGATACGCCGTCAGCGAAAGTTTGCGGTTTTCCAACTGACGGCGAAATACCCCAGTGCCCTTACGCAGTGTGCGCACAGCAAAACGTATTGGCTTGGTGATGAACCAGGAGTTCGAGTTGATCACATTGTCATAGGCCGCTTGCGACTCGGCCAACGCTATGGACAAACAAATTCGCTCGGATTCGAACTCGGATTGAAGTCTTTGAATTTCCTCGCTGGTCGCGTTTAGCGTTGCTGTTTCCGCTGCTAACGAAGCCTGGGATTTGTTGAACGCCATCAATAAATTGTCGCTGATGATTGTGCGGTCTTCTTCCCACGACAGGAACTCGGTCGGTTTACGGCCATTGATAGCGCTCTGTACCGATGCTTCGATCGACAGAAACTCGCGAACGTCACCCTCATCAATCGGATAGTTAGCCGCCGCACAGGCTGTAAAGACGAACTCTTTGTAGGTCGCCGTGGCGAAATCGGCGCTCGGGCTGAAGCGCGTCACCGATCCAAGCAATTGCCGTAGGGTCCTGAACAACAGAAACTCGACGCGCAGACCGACGGTCAACGACCATTCCTTATCAATCAGGTAAGGTTCGCCTGCGGGGTCGACCATGATGTTCTGCGGAACAGCATCAAACAGATGCCCCGGCAACAAACCATCTGCCCCCGGCTGCTCACCGGAAATATTTTTCAGTATGTCCACGTAGCCGTTCAGGAATACGCCTACCTGGGCATAAGTCCAGCCTTCGGCATTGACGATCTCGATCAAATTCGTCGAGAGAACCTGCCCTTTGACATAAGGCTCTGACGCCGTCAGTTTGAATTCGACGATAGAGTCCACAGCTGGCGCCGCTTGCGTCTCGGCCAACTTCTCGTAGTGAACGCGAATTGAGCTGTCAGCACCTTTTTTGAACGAGGAGCTCTTGCAGAACTCAGCCCGGCGGTCACTGCTGAAGTGAACGGCCAGCGTTCCTTTATCGAGGGTTTTACGGGCAACCGGCGAAGCACCGATGAGGAAGGAGTTGGACATATCCATGCCCAAACCATTCTTGCAGATCTGCGGCCACGCCAACTCGAGCGAAAACGTACATAGCTCAGGCAATTGCGGGTCGCGCTGGGCGCTTTGCCAGGCAAAAGCTGCAGCATCGAAATCAGGGTCGACAAAGCCTTCTTCCGTGACAATCGAAACCGGCAGTTTGTAATCCGGAAATGGCGCAAAAAATTCGTTGGACGAGAAGCCGGCACCGGACAATAGCGAAGCCAGCGCCTGCTTGCCGTAGGTTTGTGGGGTCGCACTGTTGTAGCGACCCTCGACACCGAACATCGGTGTAACAACATGGTCTTCCGGTGCGCCCGCAAAATACTTGAGACCCAACTGGTTCTCGATGGCGATGATCAGCAAACCATCCGGCTTCAAGAGCGAGCGGACTTTTTCAAGCATGTTCGCGCCCGGGTTCTCACCCGAAACAAACAGGTTGGCGTACTCAAAAACACCGATCAGCGTGATGACATCAAACTTCTTGTCAATCTGGAAGCTTTCGAAGGTTTCGGCCAATACCGATACGTTCGGCAAGTCTCTGGTACGCGCACGGGCAATGCTGGCACGGCGGGCACTGCCCTCCAGCGCCAGGACATTGCCGCCCTGCTCGCCCAGATAGCGGGTAATGGCGCCGCAGCCAGCGCCGATTTCCAGGACGTCACCGCGAAGATCGGCATCAAACACCCGCAGCAGGTTTGCGCGAGTGCTGGAGAGGTAATACAGCGATGGCCAATCCGTGCACCAGCCACGTAGTTCATCGGAGAAAACACTGACATCACGCGCCTTGTCTATCAAGTACTTGATGCGCAGTTCGGTGGTATCGCCGTCACTGTAATTGATACTCGCATAATCCGGCCGCGACCAGATCTTGAGTTCTTCGTTAAGTTGATAGCCCGCTTGCGTCAGTAAAGTATTCAATTTGTAACCTTTTTGGCACGAATGCTCGAATCTAGATTTACCAGCCCAAAAAACTTGTCTGTCGGCCGTACCTGCAAGTGCACAGAATCGTAACGGCGATCCCGTGGAGTCACTTCTTCACCGTCCTTGGTCGAAACACCAAGGGAAATGAAGTAGTCACCCGGAGCCAGTTCGCAGGCAATCGACAGCTCGACCTCGACGATATCGCCCTTGCGACCAAAGGCACGGAAATCCGCAGAGTCGAGCGTTTCACTGTTCACGCCGTAAACGGTCACACCTTCCTTGGTCTTGATGGTCATGCCGAGGATAGGGCAAACCAGATCGGTATCAAATCTGACGAACACGGCCAGCTTGAGCTTCGACCCGGTGTCGACAGCGACGGGATACTCTTGGCCATCCGCGCTTAAATGAAAGTCGATGATCGTTGCTGCACGATCGCCCCAACGATATTCATTGGGATTGTAGTTGGGGTGCGTATCAAACACGTCCATCCCGCCCTCAGGCGTGTGATACGTTTCCGGTGCGTCGACAGCAGGCTCGAGTTCAGTCACCACAGAGTTCTGGGTCTTGCCGAACAGCAAATCCAGATAGCGATTGACTACTTTGCGTGGCTCGCCTTGCTCTAACTGCACACCGTCATTCAACAGGAATGCCTTGTCGCAGTGAGTCACGATCTGCTCACTCGAATGCGTCACGAGGAGGATACTGGTGCCATTCTCCTTCAACTTCTTCAAGCGATCAAAACAGCGCGCCTGGAACTTCGCATCACCCACGGCCAACGCTTCGTCAACAATGAGAATGTCCGGCTCGACCTGCGCCTGAACGGAAAACGCCAGGCGCACGAGCATGCCGCTGGAATAGGTTTTTACCGGCTGATTGATAAACTCGCCGATGTCTGCAAACTCGATGATTGCATCGTACTTTTCATCGATCTCTTCTTTGCTCAAACCGAGGATAGTTGCGTTCAGGTAGACGTTTTCGCGGCCGGTAAACTCGGGATTGAAACCCGAGCCCAGTTCAAGCAACGCGGCGATCCGGCCGTGGGTTTCCACAGTACCGCCGGTAGGGTTCAGGGTCCCGCAGAGAATCTGCAACAGCGTGGACTTGCCACTGCCGTTTTTGCCGACAATCCCGACGGTCTCGCCTTTACGGATCTCGAACGAGACATCGTGGAGCGCCCAGAACTCGCGGCAATATTTCTTCCTGCCGCGACTGAGCATCTGCAGCAGACGATCACGTGGCTTGTCGTAAATCTCGTAGCATTTACTGAGATTCTGAACTTTGATGGCAATCTCAGATGACATCAGCAAATCCTTTTCGAGTTTTCTGGAACCAGGCGAAACCCAGCCAGGCGACCACTAGCGAGCCTGCGAAATAAATGCCCAGAACAGTGAAATCTGGCATCCGCCCCCAAAACAGCACTTCGCGTGCGTATTCAATGGTTGGCGTGAGTGGGTTCAACATCAGCAAGTGCTGATACTTTTCAGGCAATGCACTGGCCGGGTAGAAAATGGGGGAGAGAAACATCAGTACCGTAGTCAGGATCCCGATGAATTGCGCGACGTCACGCAAATAAACGCCGAGCGATGCCAAGGCCCAGGTCAATCCCATGATCAACAACACCAGAGGCAACATGATCAGCGGGAACAACAAGACCGTGAGATGTGGCGTACCAAACAGAAAGACATAGGCAATCAGCCACACGATCAGACTGATCACCATATGAAACAGTGCAGAGCCCACGGTTACCCACGGCAGAATCTCCAGCGGGAAGACCACCTTCTTGACGTAGTTGGCGTTGGAAAGAATCAATGTCGGACTGCGATTGAAGCACTCGGCGAACAGGTTGAATACGATCAGCCCCGCGAACAGGATGAGCGCGAACTCTGTCTTGGAATCACTGCCGCCACTCCAGCGTGCCTTGAAAACGACACTGAAGACAAACGTGTACACAACCAGCATGAAGACCGGATTGAAGAACGACCACAGAATCCCCATGAAAGACCCGCGATAGCGCCCGACAACCTCTCGCTGCACCAGCGCTCCGATCATGCTGCGATTACGCCACAAACTACCGAGCAATTCCCTCGGCGAAATCGAAAAATTACGCATTAAACACACACCTAAAAAAACGCAGGGAGAGGAACCTCATCAAAAATTCTCTCGTTCAAATACTACTGACGTGCCTGAAGGACGCTCGCAAAGCGTCCTTCAGGCGCGAATATGTTCATATTCGATTAATGACCGCGGCCAGCATCAATCCCAGGCTGCCCCACACGGTCTGTCGATAGACGCCGGATCTTCTCAACCAGAGGAATCGAGCCGTGCCGCGGGATTTTCGGGCCCTCTGGAACAGGTCCAGCGTCAATTGATTCTCTTCGCTCAACCGTGTCCGGACCGATTCAAGGGCAATGATATTTCTCTGGTTCCATCCTTTGAAACGACCGCTGAACATCATGCGCAATCTTGCCAAACGCGCACGCATCCCCATGTCGGAACCGATCAGATTGGTATCGTGCTGCCTGTAAAGGATGGTCGGGGCATGATCATAGACAACTTGTCCACCCGCACCGGTCACCAACAGGTAGGCCCACCAGTCATGGGAGACTATATCGAGATGCGCCCCGGCCTCCTGAAACAGCGCTTGCGCCGAACGGTTGAAGACCATGGTGTTGCCACCGGCAAGGCTCTGCACCAATGCATTGGCAAAACTGGCCGGCCGTGCGAACAATGGCGAACAGCCAATCACCGCTCCCGCATCGTCAATCAATTCAGTACGCGCGCAATACAACGCTGGAATGTCCATCGGCAGATGCTGCAGCGACTTGAGAGCAATCTCAAGTTTGGCGTCTTGCCATATATCATCCTGATCGGCCCATGCGTAAAAATCGGACTGAGCGGGGGCAACACAGGCCAGCGACAGAAAGTTCGCAGCGAAACCTCGCTTCGGGCCTTGCCGGACAGTCAGCTTGCCTTCGCCCCAGGCCTCGGCGTATTGGCGCAATATGTCCAGAGTGGCATCGGTTGAGCCATCATCCGATACAACAACATCCCAATTCTGAAAACTTTGACGAGCAATGGAATCCAGTTGTTGAGACAGAAAACGCTCACCGTTGTAAGTACACATAAGGATTGTGACGCGCGAAGCGTGCGAACCTTTACCCGGCTCGCGGGGAGGTAAATCGCCTGTCTGAACAGCTTGCGGAAGAGGGACTACCACCGAGCACTCCATTGCGTTAAGGATAAAATAATGACGGGGTTGATTCGCCCGCCATCAAACCGCGCACTATCATTGGGGCAAGCCTTACATGCTCTTCTCATGGGCCGCTCCGACTGCGCAAAATTTGCCATTATAACAATGAGTCAAAGCCACTTGATAGCCCGGTGATATCACTACAGGAAATACGGTCGGGCATTCACAGCACCGGAAAATAGAAATCCCATCCGCCTGGATTGAACTTCAATAGCCCGGCAAAGCTGCATTGGTTTGGGGTGCGTAGGGTATCAAGCGCCCTGCATTGGCAAAAGGGGTGGCATTCTGCCAATTGGCACTTGCAGATCGACGGCCACTACTCCCCGACACCTTCAACCCCATCCGAAAACAGCACGCGAATTGATCAATGATCGAGGTAATGCATCGCTGTGACCTTCAAGGCCTTGTCGACACTGACAGGAGGCGACCACTGCAACAGCAAGCGGGTTTTATCGATGTCGACCTGCAATGAACCGCAAAGTCTTTGCGCCATGTCCCCTTTACCCACCAATTGTGCAGCGGTTCGCAGCAGCATTTGCGGCAGAGGCAACAAAAAGGCCCGCTTATCCAGAGCCGCCGCCATACGCCGCAGCAAGCGAGTGGTAGACAAGTCTTCGCCATCGCTGACTAGAAACGTCTGATTCGCCGCTGCGGGGTGCGCAATACAGGTAACAATCAGATCCACGAGATTGCCCAGCGCCACCAGACTGCGCTGATTTCGCAACGCCCCCAATGGCAACGGCAAGCCTTTGCGCAACCAGCTCATCATGCTGAGGAAGTTGGCTTTTACACCCGGGCCATACACCAGCGGCGGACGGATGATGACAATCTCCATGCCGGTCTCACGACCGATTTCACGCAAGCGCTCTTCCGCCTCGCATTTGGAAACACCATAGGGATCAACGGGTGCGGGCTGATCGTCAGCCTTGAAGGGAATTCCGGGCAATGTCGCTTCACCATTGACCTTGATCGAACTGATGAACACAAAACGCCTGACACCCGCCTCGGCCGCTTTGCGCGCCAGGCGCGTTGTGCCTTGGACGTTGATCTCACGAAATTTTGCCAGAGGGTCGGCGGCAGTATCACTCATCACATGGACGCGGGCTGCACAGTGAACCACCGTATCAATCTGCATCAACGCTGGCAGTTCAACGCTGGCGCTCAAGTCGAACGGCACCACATCGCACAAACCGCTCAACCGGCTTTCACCGCGCACGGCGGCAACAGGCGCATACGCCTTGTCCAGCAACATGCGAAAAACCACTGCCTCACCGACAAACCCGGTGGCACCCGTAACCAATACCCGGCGCTTTGTCATTCAGCTTTTTTCCCAATAACCGCAGTGGCCCAACAAATACAGAAGAAAAACACCTTATCCCTCGTTCGACGCCGGCAATGCCGGGCATTCAGGGACAACCTCAGCAACTGTCTGCGCCCTAACGGCAACCAGCGACGCACGAACGCATCGTCCGCGACACCCACCAGTCTGGCGATCAATCGCACCTGGGAAAACCACCAGCCATCGTGAATAGTCTTGTACCGATTGATCAATGAGCCGAGGCCGGTATTCGCCCCCACTTGATTTTGCTCGTGCTGGCGATATTGCATGGATGACAACGGATCGATGAACCAGCGAAAACCGTGACTGCGGGTGTAGGCGTAGCAATACCAGTCATGCAGGCTGACCTGCTGCAACTCGTCCCAATTGGCGAGCATCGACACCTTCAACTGCGTTACCAGTCGACGACTCATGACATAGGTACAACCCGGACCGGCTGCTTCGAACAAATAATCCCAGGCAACTTGCGGCTGCCCTTTATCGAGCAGACAAGCCCGCCCGTCCGCCCAGAAGGCCGTGACGTTGCTGGAGTAGGCGTCAACCTGGCGCAACCTGATCGCTTGGGTCGCGCGATCGAGCTTGTCGAGGTTCCAGACGTCATCCTGGTCAGCGAAGGCGATGAAGTCATATTCATCGACAGGCACATCGCGAATCAGCCTGAAGAAATTACGCGACGCCCCCCCAAAGCTGCCGGCTTCAGGCAGGACGATCACTCGAGCGTGGCGCGCGGCATATTCCGCGCACCAGGTTTCGGTGCCGTCAGTGGAGGGATCGATACTGATGTAAACGGTTACATCGACGGCTGACTGTTTGAGGATCGAGGCCAACTGCTCCTCGATCCAGCGCATGCCGTTGTAGGCCGCCAGCAACACTGCAACCCTGGGATGTTCTACTGGCATGCCAATCCTGATTAGACCGATTAAACACTACTGTTCTAAATGGGCTCTCGATCAGCGTGAAGGCGTGTCCAACAGCTTTTGCAAGTATTGGCCGTAACCCGTCTTTTTAAGTGCATCAGCTTGAGCGGCCAGTTGTTCAGCGGTGATCCAGCCGTTGTGATAGGCAATTTCTTCCAGGCAGGCAACTTTCAAGCCCTGACGCTGCTCGATGGTGTGAACGAAGTGACTGGCTTCCAGCAAAGAATCATGGGTACCGGTATCCAGCCAGGCGAAACCACGACCCAGCATTTCCACATTCAGCGACTTCTGCTCGAGGTACGCACGATTGACGTCAGTGATCTCCAGCTCCCCTCGCTCAGAAGGCTTGATGTTCTTGGCAATCTGAACAACCTGATTGTCATAGAAATACAAACCGGTCACGGCGTAGCTGGATTTTGGCTTCAGCGGTTTTTCTTCGATGCTCAGCGCGCGGCCGGAGGCATCGAACTCGACAACACCAAAACGCTCCGGATCGGAAACGTGATAACCGAATACCGTTGCGCCATGCTGCTGACTGGTCGCCGAACGCAGGTTGTCGGAGAAGTGCTGACCGTAAAAGATGTTATCGCCCAGGATCAGGCAGCACGGATCATTACCGATGAATTCTTCGCCAATGATAAAAGCCTGTGCCAGGCCATCAGGACTTGGTTGTTCGGCATAAGTCAGTTTGATGCCATACAGGCTGCCATCGCCCAGCAGCTTGCGAAAACAAGGCAAGTCTTCAGGGGTGGAGATAATCAGAATTTCCCGCATGCCGGCGAGCATCAATACCGACAGCGGGTAAAAGATCATCGGCTTGTCGTAGATAGGCAGCATCTGTTTCGACACGCCTAGAGTCAACGGATGCAGGCGCGTGCCCGAGCCACCGGCGAGAATGATGCCTTTACGATTTGTCGTGGTCATTTGTTCAGAACTTCCCTAAGCATTCGGGTTACACCACTTTGCCAATCCGGCAAGTGTAGAGAAAAATTGTCGCGCAGCTTCTGAGTATTCAAGCGTGAATTCAGAGGTCGTCGCGCGGGTGTCGGATAAGCAATCGTGTCGATCGGATTGACTGCTGTCACAGCCAATTGCTCGCCATTGGCTTGAGCGAACGCGATCACGTGACTCGCATACCCGTGCCAGGACACTTCACCACTCGCCGCCAAATGATACAAACCCGACAGCTGTGGCTGTTGCAGCACTTGGCGAATAGCCAGCGCCGTGACGTCAGCAATCAGATCTGCACCCGTCGGGGCTCCGACCTGATCAGCGATAACGCTCAGCGTGTCGCGATCTTTGGCCAGACGCAGCATGGTCTTGGCGAAGTTGTTGCCGCGAGCACCGTAGACCCAACTGGTGCGGAAAATCAGATGCTTGCAGCCTGACGCAATAATTGCCTGCTCGCCAGCAAGCTTGCTCGCACCGTATTGATTCACCGGTGCGACGGCATCAGTTTCCTGCCAGGGCGTCGAGCCCTCACCACTAAAGACGTAATCGGTCGAGTAATGAATGAGCCAGGCCCCCAGGAGCGCAGACTCCTCGGCCATCAGCCGACTGGCATCACCATTCACTCGAAGGGCCAGCTCGGCTTCGGACTCTGCCTTGTCGACCGCAGTGTAGGCAGCCGCGTTGACGATAACATCGGGCTTGACCTGCCTGATGGTCGTGCGCAAGGCATCCAGATCGGCCAAATCACCGCTCAAACCATCGATTGCATGACGATCAAGCGCGACCAGCTCGCCAAGGGGAGCAAGAGCGCGTTGCAATTCCCAGCCTACCTGGCCGTTCTTACCCAGCAGGAGAATCTTCATGCTTTATTCGAGCGATCTGCGTAGTTCTGGTCAATCCATTGCTGGTAGCTGCCGCTCTTCACGTGCTCTACCCACTCGGTGTTGCTCAGATACCATTCAACAGTCTTGCGAATACCGGTTTCGAAGGTTTCTTCCGGCGTCCAGCCAAGCTCTCGCTGGATCTTGCTGGCGTCGATTGCATAACGCACGTCGTGACCAGGACGATCCTGAACATAGGTAATCAGGCTGGCATGCGGGCGATGTGCCGAGTCCGGACGCAACTCATCAAGCAGCGCACAAAGAGTGTGCACGACTTCAATATTCTGCTTCTCGTTGTGGCCGCCGATGTTGTAGGTCTCACCAATAACGCCTTCGGTAACGACTTTGTACAGTGCACGAGCGTGGTCTTCGACATACAGCCAGTCGCGAACCTGGTTTCCTTTGCCATAAACCGGCAACGGCTTGCCTTCCAGCGCGTTGAGAATGATCAGCGGGATCAATTTCTCGGGGAAGTGGCAAGGGCCGTAGTTGTTCGAGCAGTTGGTGACCAACGTTGGCAGGCCATAAGTACGAGCCCAGGCGCGAACGAGGTGATCAGAGCTGGCCTTGCTGGCCGAATAAGGCGAGCTTGGCTGATAAGGCGTGGTTTCGGTGAAGAGGTCTTCCGGACCTTCGAGGTCTCCGTAAACTTCGTCGGTCGAAATATGATGGAAGCGGAAGTTGGCCTTACGCGCGTCATCCAGTGCCGCCCAATAATGGCGAGCAGCTTCCAACAAAGTGTAAGTGCCGATGATGTTGGTCTGGATGAACTCTGACGGGCCAGAGATAGAGCGGTCGACGTGAGATTCCGCAGCCAGATGCATGATGGCATCGGGTTGGTGCTCACGCAGGACGCGGTCGACCTGATCACGGTCGCAGATATCGACGCGCTCAAACACGTAGCGCGAATCACCGCTAACTTCCGCCAGCGACTCAAGGTTACCGGCATACGTCAGCTTATCGACGTTAACGACAGAATCGCTAGTGTTGGAAATGATGTGACGGATGACTGCCGAGCCGATGAACCCGGCGCCGCCGGTAACTAGAATTTTCACGCGAAACCATACCCTTGAGCTGCGGACAGTGACACCAACGAGCACTGTCTAATCCATGAATGCAGAAGCCATCAAAACTGAAGCTTCTGTCAGAGTCAGTCTGAATCGATGTGGGAATAGGCCACTATCGAACAAGGGACGCATTTTACAGCTTAATGAATCTTTTACTAATGGATATAGACAGGCAGAGGCGCAATTTCGACAGACGCCATGCACTTGTCGTTTTCAGACAAGACGCTTGCGCGCAGCTCTGGACGAGCGTCCCAGGAACAGGCCGAGTATAGGGCCGATAAACATGCCTGCCAGCAATGCCAGCACCACGACCAGAGACACCGGAAGTTCAGGACCTGCCCAGCCCAAAAACAACAACGAAACCGATTGCTGGTTCTCAAGCACAAACGCAAGAATCGCCAACACCAGCAAAAGAACAAAAACGCCAAGAAGTATGCGCTTTAGATTACGCATGAGCATCTCCCTGATAATGAGCAGCGAGGATCAAACGCCCTCCTCCTCTTCCTCGTTCACACGATCACGCAGCTCTTTGCCCGGCTTGAAGTGCGGAACGAATTTCCCGTCAAGGCTGACGGACTGCCCGGTCTTCGGATTACGTCCGACACGCGGGGCGCGATAGTGCAGTGAGAAACTGCCAAACCCACGGATCTCGATACGATCACCGGTGGCCAGACATTGAGACATTTGTTCGAGCATGGTCTTGATGGCCAGCTCCACATCCTTGGATGAGAGCAGCCCTTGATGGGTGACAATTCGTTCGATCAACTCCGACTTCGTCATATTTTTCCCTTCTTTTTCAAGCAGCTAGATCAGCGCTTGAAAGGTTTTAGCACGCCCGGAAGATTTTGAACAGCCCAGGGATTGACATATCTTCCACAGCATCGCAACGCCCATTTTCAGGGCATCCTGCCAAGCCGGGAGACCGCAGATCTAGCGGCACATCACCAGCATGGTGCGAGTCACGAACCCCGCAGGATTAAAGCCAAAAGGATAATCGTCTTCGTCCTTGGCATCGTCAGATCGCGTGATCACCTTGTAGCCAGAGCCCTTGCACTCCTTTGCCGCGCGCTTCTGACATTTTTCCCAGCCAGACCCCAACCCCGAACAGTCGATCTCGATTCCACTGACGCCACGTATGGCATGAGTCTTCGCACTGGTAGTACAGCCCACCAGCATCAGCACTGCAACGAGGACAATAAACTTGTTCATCCACTTCCTTATGCCAGGCCAAGCCCGGCGACTACGTACCTGAAATCAAGCTTAGTCGCGAATAGGCGATTGATCCGATTAAAGAAACAGACAGCCCGGGAAATGGATTGGTTTCACTTCCCCCTCCCGTTTCAGTAAAACGGAAGGGCCGATCAACAAATCGCAGGCACAAAAAAGGGCGACCGAAGTCGCCCTTTTTAATGATCAAGCAGAACTCAGTTCTGTTTGGCCATTGCTTGACGCAGCAGTGCCGCCATAGTGGTGTCGGCTGCTTCGCCTTCCGGAGCTGCTTTCAGGCTCTGGATAGCTTCTTTCTCTTCAGCATCGTCTTTCGATTTGATCGACAGCTGAATGACGCGGCTCTTACGATCAACGCTGATGATCTTGGCTTCTACTTCCTGGCCTTCTTTCAGAACGTTGCGCGCGTCTTCAACGCGGTCACGGCTGATTTCGGAGGCTTTCAGAGTCGCTTCGATATCGTCGGCCAGAACGATGATGGCGCCTTTGGCGTCAACT